>JBJHDE010000424.1:0-5309 GCA_050486385.1 Planctomycetales bacterium
GTGTTTGATAATGTAAGCACGTTCCGTGCGACTTTGGCGCTATTCGAGGACTTTCGCAAGGAGCCGTAGGCGGGACTGTCCGACTGAGCCACACACTGGTGGACAAGCCACCAGTGCCACGAATTTTGTTTTCAGTATTGCGCGAATATCAGTGAGCGGGACCGCACCCTGGTGGACAGGCCACCGGTGCCCTGCGATCCGTCCTGTCGCGCATCGCCGTACAGCTTCATTTGCAGAGTTTACCACCCGGAGAAAGTTTTCATGGCGACGCGCTACAACACCCCTCGGTCTCACGGCCACCGACGCCCAACCCACCGCCTGGGTGCCGCCGGGCTGGTGTTGGGTTGGATGATGGGCCTCAGTATTTCCCTCGGAGCCGACGAACCGATGCGTGTAGGAATCATTGGGCTCGACACCTCGCATGCCTTGGCGTTCACCAAGATTATGAACGACCCCAACGCCGGCGAGGACGTGGCCGGCGTGCGGGTGGTGGCGGCCTATCCCCATGGCAGCCGCGATATCGAATCCAGTGCCAGCCGGATTCCCGGCTACACCCGGCAGATGGCCGATCAGGGCATCGCCATCACCGAGAGCATCGCCGAATTGCTGGAGCAGGTCGACGCGGTGTTGCTGCTGACCAACGATGGCCGCCTGCATCTTGAGCAGCTTCGCGAAGTGATTGCCGCCAAGAAGCCGGTGTTTATTGACAAGCCGCTGTCTGGCGATCTCCGCGATGCCGTGACCATGTATCGCGAGGCCCAGGCGGCTGGCGTGCCGATATTCTCGTCTTCGTCGTTGCGGTTCGGGGCGGCCACCCAGGAGGTCCGCGCCGGTTCGCTGGGCGAGGTGGCCGGGGCCGACACCTACAGTCCCGCGCCCACGGAGAAGACGCATCCCGATCTGTATTGGTATGGGATTCACGGCGTCGAGAGCCTGTTCACGGTGATGGGCCCCGGCTGTGAAGAAGTTCGGCGAATCCATACCCCTGGCACCGATGTGGTGATTGGCCGTTGGGCCGACGGTCGGCTGGGCGTGTTCCGCGGTATTCGCACCGGCCGCGCTGGGTACGGTGGCACGGCCTATGGCCAACGCGGTGTCAAGCCGGTGGGCATGTACGATGGCTATCGCCCGCTGGTTGTCGAGATTGTCAAGTTTTTCAAAACCGGCAAGCCCCCGGTCGAGGCCCGCGAGACGCTTGAGATTTATGCCTTCATGTCGGCCGCTCAGGAAAGCGGCGAGCGTGACGGCCAGCCCGTGAATTTGAACACCGTGCTCGAACAGGCGGGTTATCGTGACGAGTGATGCTTCCGACTCCTTGTTTTGGCGGTGGCTGCGAACGGTCGGACCGGCCATTATTGTGGCCTCGGTCGTGCTTGGCCCCGGCAGCATTCTGACCAACGCCCGCGTAGGTTGGCAGTACGGTTACGATTTGGTCTGGGTGCTGGTCACGGCCTGCGTGCTGATGATTGGCCTGGTGCTGCTGAGCGGGCAGTTGGGTGTCATTCTGGTGCGGACACCCTGCGAGGAAATCGCCCATCGGCTGGGTCGCCCCATGGCGCTGTTGGCCGGAGGCAGCCTGTTTCTGGTGGCCACCTGCTTTCAGTTTAGCAACAACCTGGGCGTGCTGTTCGCGGTCGAGCCGTTCCTGGCCGAGTTGGCCCCGGGCACCGCCCAAACGTTGTCGATCTTCGCGCTCGTGGCGCTCAATGCCCTGGCCATCGCCGCGTTGTTTGGGTTGCGGCATCTCTATCGGCCCGTGGAGTGGCTGATGAAGGGTCTGGTGGGGCTGATGGTGATTGGCTTCGCGGCCAATTTGCTGTTCGCCCAGCCTTCACTGTTGGCCACGCTCGGCGGTCTGGTGCCGCGGATCGACACGTTGCCTGCGGCGCTCGACCCGCAGGTGATTGCCCTGTTTGCCACCACGTTTTCGGTGGCTGGGGCGTTTTATCAGGCCTACCTGGTTCGGCAAAAAGGCTGGACCACGACCGATGTGCGGAAGGGCCTGGTCGACACGCTGGTGGGCATCGCCACGTTGGGCCTGTGTTCGCTGATGGTCATGATCACCGCGGCCAGCGTGCTTCGTGGTAATCCCGATGTGACCGCGTTGGACAACGCCGCCGATGTCGCCCGGCAGTTGGCCCCGCTGTTTGGACCGATGGCCTTGGTGCTGTTTTGCGCCGGGATCTTTGCCGGGGCCCTGAGTTCGTTTCTGGTGAATGCCATGATTGGCGGCACGGTGCTTTCAGACGGCCTGGGCTACGGCGGGTCGATCGATCAGCTTGGCCCGCGGCTGGGCACCTTGGCGGCCTTGCTGTTTGGCATGATTGTGGCCATCGCCATCAAAGTGGCCAACCTGGAGGTCGGCCCGCTGATCATCTTGGCCCAAGGCGTCACGGTGTTGGGCAACCCGTTGTTGGCGGGATTGCTGCTGTGGCTGGCCACTCGCAGCGAGGTGCTCGCCCAGCTTACCGGGCGGAGCGTGGTGCTGACACTCGGCGGCGTGGGCTTCCTGGCCGTGAGCGTGCTTTCCGTTCACAGGGCGTCGGAGTTGCTCAAGCCGTTATTCAACGGTTAAACGTAGCGGGACCGATTCACCGTTCAGCAGCGTTCAATCAAGCAGGCGCCAAACGTGAAGCCGCTGCCAAAGGCACACAGGCCCACGCGCTCGCCCCGCCGGACACGGCCTTCCTCCAGGCCGACCAGCCCCAGCGGGATACTGGAACTCGACGTGTTGCCGGTCTCGGCCAGATCGATCAACAATCGCTCGGCCGGCACGCCCAGGCGTTTGCGCACCGCTTCCAGAATCCGGGCATTGGCCTGATGCGGCACCACCAAGGCCAGGTCTTCGGGCGTGGTTCCCGCTCGCTCGCAGGCTTTCCGCAGGGAGGATGTCATCTGCCGCACCGCCGCCGAAAAAGTCTTCTGACCGTTCATCGAGATCCAACCGCAACCCGGCGAAGGCACGACAAGCTGGCCTTCATTGTCGGGGTCGGTCCCCAGCAACGGCGTGTGCAGTCGATACTGGGCCTGATCCAGCCGGGCGGCTCCGTACAGGACCGTGGCCGAAATGCCATCGCCAAACAGCACGGCGGTGTCGAAGTCCTCGGGATTGACCACTCGACTGAGCGCTTCGAGCGTGATCAGCAACACCACGCCATCGGGACGGCTGCGGAGGTGATCTTCGGCCGCGCCCAGGCCAAACAAAAAGCCCGAGCAGGCCGCACTGATATCCCAGGCCGGGGCATTCGGGCCGTTGCGATGATGGGGCAACGCGCCGAGAATCCGGCAGGCCATCGACGGAGCCGATTGCAGCGGTGTGGTCGTGCTGCAGATCACCGCCGAGAGGTCCGAGACCTCGAGCCGTTCGCGCTCCAATACGCGGCGTACCTGTTCGGCCGCCAGGGCAATGATGTCGTCATCCGGCAAAAAGCTGCGGCGTCCGCGGATGCCGGTCAGCGATTCGACGTCCTCGGCACTTCGATTAGGGAAGCGCTCGCAGAGTTCGGCATTGCTGACCGCGTGTCCGCCGGGCACCGCCGCCATGCTACCCAGACCCACCCGCGGTTCGGTCGCCGGCCAGGGTCCGGCCAGGGTCGCTGGTTCGGCCTGACGTCGCAATCGCGGTCGGCAAGCCAAGGCGTCGGAGTCGCTGGCCCGCACATTCAAATCGCCGGTGGGACGCAGCACCAACAGGCCATCGCCGATGTTGGCGGTTTGGCTGTCTTCCAACAACAGCTTGAGAACCACGCCATCGCTGGGAGCCGCGACTTCGACAATCGCCTTGTCGCCGCTGATCTCGGCAATGGTCTGCCCGCGGCGAACCGTGTCGCCCACCGTGACATGCCAACCTACCAGCGAGACGGTCTGAGCCGTAGCGCTCGGGGCCGGCACGGGAATGACCTCGCTGTCTTGCTCGTGCTCATCGCTGGTGGCGACCTGTGCCTCCCACGCCAGGTCAATTCGCAACAGCTCGCAGGCGGCCTCCAGCACCCGCCGGTAACTGGGCAGCAGTTCAAGCTGGTTGCCGTAGTGGCACGGCACATAGGTATCGGGTCGGGTCACGCGACGGGCTTCGACCGGCACGCCGGCATGCTCGACCACGCTGGCCAGGACCTCGGCCCCGAATCCGCCAGAAAGCGTATCCTCGTGGACCACGATCAACCGCCGCGTCCGCCGCGCCGACGCCACCACCCCGTCGCGATCCCACGGCGACAGCGAGCGAAGATCCAACACGTCGCAAGTGATGCCGGCGGTCGTCAGCGTATCGGCGACCTGTTCCAGAATCGGCACCGTATTGCCCCAGCCCACCAATGTCAGATCGCTGCCCTCGGTGACCGTTCGGGCGGTGCCCAAGGGGACAAAGTGATTGGTGGTCTTGGGGTTGGCCAACCGCCGCGGATCGTTCAACAGGCTCTTGGGCACCAGCATCAACGTGGGCCGTCGCGAGTCAAACGCGGCTTGCAACAGCCCGGCGGCATCGGCGGCATGCGAGGGCATCAGCACATCCACGCCCGGCAGGTGAGCCGCCAAGGCCTCGTGAGTGTGGCTGTGAAACTCGCCCAATCCGGCACGGTAGGCCCCACACGGGGCAATCACGATCACCGGGCATTCGCTCTGTCCGGCGGTTCGCCAGTACAGGGTGCCCAGCTCGCACATGAGTTGATTCAGGGCCAACGGCAGAAAGTCAGCAAACTGCACAAAGGCCACCGGGCGGCCACCCGCCATGGCCCGACCAGCCGCCACGCCCACGATGGTGGATTCCGACAGGGCCGAGTTGGTCACCCGCCCCGGAAATCGCGTCGACAGCCCGCGGGTCAGGCCAAACACATCGCCCTTGGGATCCTCAATATCCTGGCCCAGCAGCGACACCCGCGGATCGGCCTGCAGGCGTTCGCCCAGCACCTCGCGGATGGCCTCGACCATCGTCAGCGTAGGAATGCCCTGGGGATGCGTCTCGGAGCGGGCCACCAGGGGCCGCTTGGCCGAGGTGGCCGGCAACGGATCGGCGGTGCGGCGGGCCTCGTTGGCGGCGGCCTCAATCTCGGCCTGAATCTCTTCTCGCAGGGCGGTCACTTCGCCCTCGGGCAGCCCTTCGGCCAGCAACTGGCGTTCGAGCCGCACAATCGGATCGCCAATCCGCCGACCATCGTCGCGCTCCAGGTCCGAGCGATACGCCTTGGCATCGTCGGCGTTGGAATGATTGGCCAACCGCTCAACCTGATATACCACGATCCCCGGCCGACGGCTGTTGCGAACCTGGGCCACCGCACGATGCACATGCGGGCGGCAAGCGGCGGCATCGCGGCCGT
>JBJHDE010000425.1:0-5293 GCA_050486385.1 Planctomycetales bacterium
TGCGACTTCGGCGATGTTCGCGGACTTTCGCAGTATGTCGTCGGCGGGACTGTCCGCCTGAGCCACCCACTGGGGCACAACCCACCAGTGCCACGAATTTCCTTTGCAGTATTGCGCAGGAATCAGTAAGTCAACGCGGTACGCTTCGCACGGATCAGTCAGACGATTGTGCTCAGCCATTCGGTTCGCCGGGAAGAATCTCGGCGGTGGTTTTCGGAAAAATCGCCTGGGCCTCGTCGACCAGCTTCTGGTAGCGGCCCCGGTAGCGGGTGGAAAAGTGAATCAGGCAGAGTTGATCTACGCCCGCGGCCACCGCCAGTTCGGCCGCCCGGGTGGCGGTCATGTGGCGATGTTTGGCCGCCGCCTTGGCCTGGGCCTCGGCGTAGAAGCTGTCGCAGTACAGGATGTGGGCTTTGCGAGCCAACGCCATCAGCCGCGGTTGAACCTCGGGCGACGGATAGGTGTCCACAATGAAAGCGACCCTGGCGCCCGGCGAGCGACGGAAGTACTGCTCGGCCAGGTCCTTGAGTCGGAATCGCCCGCCAGCGATGTCGAGTTCGGCCTCCTCGGGCACCCCGTCGCGGAGCATTCGTAGCGTCTGGTCGATCCACTTGCCCGGCCGGAGCAGCCCGCGTTCCAACTGGCGGGTGTCGAAGTGGAAGCCGGGTTTTTCGACCATGGCGTAGGCCAGTGTCGGCACGGTGTGATCGACATGGACGGCCTCGACGGCGACGTCATCGTTTTCGAACACGACGCCACCGTGCCAGTCTCGGCGTTCCAGCACGGGCTGGGGAAACCGTCGGGTACACTCCAGCCGCCCCACCACGATGTGATCGTCGTGGATCTCGTGGACATCCAGGGCAATGCGTTGAAACGGAAAGAAGGGGTACACGTAGCTTTTGATCCGATCGTAGACCTTAGCAATGGTCCCGATCGGCCCAAACAGACTGAGGGTCTTGTCGGCGTCGATGTTCGCGCGGACGATGCGATCCAGCCCAATGAAATGATCCACATGGTGATGCGTAATGAACACCGCCGTCAGGTCGGCCAGCTTGCTCATGGCCAACCGGGCGTTGTCGCCAGCATCGAACAACAGGGCGTTGTGGACATCGGGATAATCGATGTACAGCACGGGATCGCCCGTCGAGCCGTTGACCAGTTGAATCTCGGAAAACACCCGCGGCATGCAGGGACTCCTTGGCCGTGAGGCGCCACAAGAACCACCAGGTCTCCGGAATTGGCCGACGGTGTGGAAACGCGCATGGCGACACGCACCGAAAGGCAGGACGCGGGAACGGGGCACGCGTCGCGGACCTCAGCACCGTTTGCCCTGGGGCGATGCATCCGCCAGGTTTTCGCAGGCGGCGAGCATGGCTGTCAATGCGTCCGGATCGGCCAGGCGGTGGTCGTGGCCGACTTCGATCAGGGCCGATTCCGGCAGGCCGCTGGCGGCAACAAGCTGCTGGCTGTCGGCAAAGGGAATCACCTCGTCGGCCCGGCTGTGCAGAACGCGAGTCCACATCGGCACCGTGCGGGCGCGGCCCCACCGCCGCCAGCCCGGGCACAGGAGAACCCGCGGTGTCTCGGGGGCCAGCAGATTCATGGCCACCGCCCCGCCGCGGCTGGAACCCACAATCACCTGGGGTGCCCGGTCATCGACTAACCGCTGGGCGATGGCCACCGCGGCATCGAAGTCTTCGTCGGGCAGGGCGGGATTCAACACCTCGTGGCCCTGGGCGGCCAAAAAGCTGGGCTTCACCCCGCCCACCACGCTTTGCCAGCCATGCAAAAACAGCAGCTTCATGCGTCTTGGTCGGCGGCTGGGGGTTCGGGCGAATCGATCCAGTCGATGGCAATCCCCTCGGCGGGTTCAAACACCCCCGGCGGCCAACGGTGGGCCGCCACGTGAACCTGGGTGCCCAGACCTCGCCGCGTGACCAGCAAGGCCGAAACCTCGGGGTAGTGGGCCAACAACCGCCCCGCGGCTTCGGGGCCCAACACGAACAAGGCCGTGCTCAGGCCATCGGCCAGCTCGGCCGTCGGGGCCGTGACCGTCACCGAGACCATGCCCTCGGCCGGGCGACCCGTTCGCGGATCGAGGATGTGACCGTAACGCTGACCGCCCGAGCGGAAGTGCTGTTTCGCCGTGCCCGAGGTGCCCACACTGCGATCGATCAGCCGCAAGTGCCCCAACGACCGACCGGGATTGAGCGGGTGTTCGACCCCGATTTGCCAGCCTGGGCCGCCACCCGAGGCGTAGCGCTGGCCCGACGCCCGCACGCTGCTGGACCCGCCGTGGATCATGAAATCGGAGACGCCTTCGGCGAGCAGGACTTCGGCCGCGGCGTCGACGGCATAACCTTTGCCATTGGCGTTGAAGTTGACGCTGACGCCTTCTCTTTCAAAGCGAACACAACCGGTGGCCGCATCGAGGGTGACCCATTGGCTGCCGACGGTCGCCCGGGCGGCGGCGAGTTCGTCGTCGCTGGGCACTCGGGCCTGGCGGGCCAGAAAGCCCCAGATACGGCTGAGCGGACCGGCGGTGATGTCGAAGGCTCCCTCGGAATGCTCGAACAGGGCGAGCGAGCGTTCGAACAATCCGAACAACGCCGGCGGCACTTCGAAGGGCTCGTCGGCGGCAAAACGGTTGAGTTCGGCCACCAGGCTGGTGTCGCGGTAGACGGTGATCAGTTCCTCAACGGCGTCGACTTCGTCCAGGGCCGCCATGGCGGCGGCCGGCCCGTGGGGATACTGGCCGGCGTTGACCATCACCTCCCAGGGGCAGGCCATGGCCGTCCGCTCAATCCGCAGCAAATAGGTCTCGGGCAGGGCCTCGGCTTGGGCGGCCTGGTCCTCTTCGTCCAACCGGCGGCCGAGGGCCTCGCGGGCGGCCCGCGCGGTGAGAAAGTCGCGGCGGTGGCTCCGCTGGGGCTCGTTCATGGCAAAACTCACCGGGCGCGGATGTCCTCGGGGATGGCCTGCACGCGGCCATTGCGGTCGACGCAGGCCAGCGTCGTTTCAGCCTGGGTCAGCAATTCGCTGCCGCGGTACAACTCGTACTCATGCACCACTTTGGCCAGTCCCGCGGTGGTCTCGCGGGTCAGCAACCGCAGCACATCGTCGTAACGGGCGGGCCGGAGAAAGCGACACTGGCAGCGGGCGACCACCAGGAACAAGCCCCGGGCTTCGATCTCGCGGTAGTCGACACCGCGGGCCCGCAGCATCTCGGTCCGCCCCATTTCAAAATAGACCCAGTACTGGGAATGATGCACCACCCCCATGGCGTCGGTCTCGCGGTAGCGGACCCGAATCTCAATCTCGTGCTCGCGACTCATGAACAGGCAGTTTCCGTCTCGCTGGGAAGAGGGGGGACGCCAGGACCGAAGAACGTCAGAAATTCGCGTTGACGCGCCCACCGGCCCGGTTATACATTCCCGCCCACGCCGCCGGACAGCCCGGTGGCCCAGGCGACTTCGATTCGCCCCGTCCAATCGCTCCCGGAGTGAGGTTGGTTCTCTGCCCCCCTGGAACCGCTTCATTTCGGGAGTTTTTTCTTCTCTCTGAATGGTCCCACCCCACCCGCGGGGCAATCCACTGCGGCCAGACGAGCCGCCAAGCCAGCCCCAAGTTGGGTCAAATCGGCCGGTAGCGGTGGAACTGATCCTCCGTCAGCCGGGTCAGGTGAGTGTCCCCCTGATCGAAGTAGGCAACCCCACCCAATTCATCATGGATGACCCACAGGGTCGTCTTGCGGCCGCCGGGCGATTCCGCCCGAATCGGCTTGGCCATGCCATCGGCTTCGAGATCGTGAAGCACGCCGAGGACGATTTCCTTGGGGTTGGGCGTTGGCACCTGAGGGATCCTCCGAGGATTGGGAAGTCGTTCGAGGCCCTGGAAGCGGGGCGACAAATTGCAACAATGGGGCAACACGTTGAGCTTAACGAACCTCAAGCCCATTCGGACCAATGAACACCACCCAAGAAAATAGCACCGGCGACGACCTCCTCAAACCAGTCACCTCGGTGTTTGCGAACTCCGAAGAAGCCCAACAGGCTTTGGCACGGCTTGACGCGTTGGGTTACCCGGCCGATGAGATCACGATCATCGCCAGCAAAGACACCATGAAACAGGCCTTCCCCGGCCGCGTCGACGAGACAATGAACCGTCGGGCGGCCGAAGGCGCCGCGTATGGCGGCACCCTGGGAGCCGTCACCGGCGTGATGTTTGGCCTGTTGGGGCCCGGTGTGGTGGTCGCTGGCCCCCTGGTTGCGGCTCTTGTGGGTGGAGCCGGACTCGGCGCCGCTGGGGCCGCACTCGGGGCTTGGAGCGGTATGGGCGTGCCCGACGATCATCATTCGAAGTACGAGGAACTCATTCGTCAGGGGGGGATCGTCCTGGCGGTGACCCCCAAGCAACCCGACGACGAGCCCAAGCTCCGGGCGGCCCTCGACGGCAGCCACACCGCTTGACCAGTTCCCTTGTTTGCACTTGCCCGCTAAAGCCCCCACGGTTGCGGATGGCCCTTGTCCCACAGACAATTGGTCTCGCGAGCGTGGGGTCGGCTTTTCTCCACCGTTTTGGGATCTCCTCCCACTTTTTCGCGATCCAAGTTCATCCCCTCTTCGTTCAGCCAGGATAAGCGAAAAACTCACCTTCCAGGTCCGCCACACCCGCCGGTCGGGCCGACTGGCGCGGTCATTCTGATTCTTCTCAAGCGGGCGATCAGACAGGTCGAGCCCAACTTGAGAACTTCGTTGGCGTTCTTGGCAGGAAGAACTGGAATCGCGCCACAAACCTGGACTATGCTAGAGGGCGAGAGTCGACCTGCGGGCGGCATGCCATTTGGTGTCGTCGGGACGACGGAGGGGCTCTCCTTTTCTGGTGGGCCTCACGGTGTGGGAGGTGTCCGCCTGCCACCGCCTGGGGTCTGGGTGATTGTGGTGTCTTGGGTAAGTCGCTCGTGGTGAAGAATCCTGGCCGCCAGCCTGGTCGGTGCGATGCCGTTTTCCTTTCGAAACTGGATCCCCACGCTCCGGACGCGCATCACCGGACGGCCCTACCGCGGTGCCCCCCGAAAATCCCAACTGGCCATCGAGTCGCTCGAACCCCGCTGGGTCCTGACGGGCAATACCCCCGACTTCTCCATCGAGTCGATCACCCCTCCCTCCGGCAACAACATCGACGAGGGCTCGCTGGTCCAGTTCGCCATCGACAGCGACAACAACTTTGACGAATTTGACGATCCCGGCGGCACACTCGATTACTTGTGGAGTGTGTACCGCGACGGTGACCC
>JBJHDE010000426.1:0-5286 GCA_050486385.1 Planctomycetales bacterium
CCCAGACGGAAAGCCCCGGCCTGATCGGCCGCCGACCCTGGGACGGTGACCAGCTTGCCAGTGGGGGGCAAATTCAAACTGGGCGCGGTGGTGATGCCCAGCAGTTGCCGCTGGCCATCGGTGGTGGGCACCAACCGCATCGTCTCGCGGTGCTCGGTTCCCGCCCGCTGGACGACAAACTCGATGCCTTCGCCATCGGTGTTGCCCAGCACGACCGCCCGGCTGAGATCCTTGAGAAAGCGGGGGTTCTCGACGCCGGCGATTTCGACGATCTCGTCGCCGGTGCTCAGGCCCGCCCGCCAGGCCGGACCGCCCGGGGTGACGGTGCCCACGATGCTGGGGCTGTAGGTCTCGCCGAAGAACGGGCAGATCATGAACACCACGATCGCGAAGATCACGTTCATGACCACGCCGGCCGAGATGATGGCCATCCGCTGCCAGACGCTCTTGGCCATGTAGTGGCCCGGGTCGTACAGCGGGCGCTCTTCGGCGGGTTCTTCGCCTTCGGTGGCGGCGTGTTGTTTGGCCTGTTCGATTTGCTCGCGCATGGCGGCCGGGTTGTCCTCCTGGCCGAGCATGCGGACATAGCCGCCCAGCGGCAGCGCGCCGATGCCGTACTCGGTCTCGCCCCAGCGGAAGCTGGCCAGCTTCCAGCCATAAATGTCGAAGCCGACATAAAACTTATCGCAGCGGACGCCGCACCACTTGGCCACCAGAAAGTGGCCCAGTTCGTGGACGAAGATGACCAGGCCGATTCCGACGGCCACAATCAGAACGTTCAGAAAACCACTGAAAAAGGCGTTCAACGCCGTGGCCGCCATCGGCATCAGGAACACACCCAACGGGCTACCTCCTCGCGGGCCCAACGATCGGCGGCCATGAGCGCATCGAGCGTGGGGTTTGGGTCGAAATCGTGTGCCTCAAAGACGCGGCGACACGCAGGAACAATCTCCAAGAACTCAAGCTCACCAGCCAAAAATCGTGCCACCGCCGTCTCGTTGGCGGCATTCACCACCGCCCCGGCCGTTCCACCAGCTCGGGCCACATCCAATCCTAGCTCGACCGCCGGAAAGCGGGCGGCGTCGGGCGGTTCAAAATCCAACTGCCAACGGGTTTGCCAATCCACCCGCCGGGCCGGACCCGCGTGCCGTTCGGGCCAGCTTAAGGCCACCTGGATGGGTAGCCTCATGTCGGGTGGTCCCATCTGGGCCATCACGCTGCCATCCACGAATTCGACAAACGAATGCACGATGGATTGCGGGTGGACCATCACTCCAATCTGCTCGGCTCGCAGGTCGAACAGCCAGCGGGCCTCGATGATCTCGAGGGCCTTATTCATCATCGTGGCACTGTCAATGGTGATTTTTGGCCCCATTTTCCAGGTGGGATGATCCAGGGCCTGCTCGACGGTCACATGTTTCAACCGTTCGAGCGGCCAAGTACGAAACGGCCCACCTGAGGCCGTGAGTACCACCCGCAACACGTCCTGCCGCCGCCCGCAGGCCAGGGCCTGAAAGACGGCACTGTGTTCGCTATCAACCGGAATGAGCCGCCCGCCGTGTGTGCGGGCGAGTTCGGTCATCCGGGGCCCAGCGACGACCAAGGCCTCTTTGTTGGCCAGGGCCACGGTCTTACCGCATTCCAGGGCCGCCCAGGTGCTCGGCAGACCGGCCGAGCCCACAATGGCCGCTACCACCAAGTCGACCTGTTGGCTCTCGACGGTCTCAATGAGGCGTTCGGCTCCGACCACCAGTTCGGTTTCACTGGGCAGATCGGACCAGTCCTCGGCCGCGGCGGCCACCGGATCGGTGACAATCAGGCGCGCTGGCCGCAGGGCCTGGGCTTGCTGTTTGAGCCGCTGGGTGTTTGCGTGACCACTGAGCGCGTAAACTTCATAGCGATCAGGGTTTTCCGCAACAACGTCCAGCGTGTTGCATCCAATGCTTCCGGTTGACCCAAGCACCGCCAGGCGTTTGCGGCTCCCTCCCTGGGTGGCGGCCTTGGCTCGGCTGGGCATCAGTCGGCGGCCCCGGACATTGACGATTTCGGCACTTGGTTGACAGCCAACGCATTGTAGATTGGGCCTGCCATCGCCACAACCCGTGAGTTTTGGGCAAACGACACCGATCCGGTCGCTTATGCCAGTCGGGGCGGCGACCGCAGACGAACCCACCCGCTTGAGCAATAGACGGTATGAACAACGCGACCCCCCCACCCGACAGCCCGCCCCCGCCCGAGAAGCCGGGGGACTCCTCGGGCCGAGATCCGGAAGACAAAGAGAAGAAGTCTTCGGGCATGCCGCTGTTGCTGTTGGCCATGCTGTTGGTCATCGCCGTGGTGCTGGCGCTGACGGTGTGGCCCTTGCAGCGGACCTACGAGCTGCGGTTCAACGACCTGGCCCGGCTGGTCGATCAGGGCGAGGGCGGTTCGATCGAGGTTGTCGAAGGGCTGCCAGGCACCGATCGCCGCACGGTCCGCTACGAGCGACTCTTCGAGATCAGCCAATCGACGCCCATTGTGATTGGCCCCGAGGCCATCGGCGGCAAGATCGCTCGCATGGTCGTCGATCCGCCGCCGGCCGAGGGAGAGGCCCGCCAGCCGGCCGAGGTGCTCTTCGCCACGCCGCGACTGGGACTGTCGGACGAAAGCGTGTACAGCCTGGAAAATATGCTCCGGCAGCAAGGCTTTCATTACCAGGGCGGGCGTGCCCCCAACCAATTTGGCATGATGTGGATCACGCTGCTGTTGGTGTTGGCCGGCATCTTGCTGATTCTGTACCTGGCCTGGCGATTTGGGGGTTCGGGCAGCGCCATGGCCTTTGGCCGCCATCGGGGGCGGCTGTTTGCGCAGGAAGAAATCGATGTGGGCTTCCGCGACGTGGCCGGCATTGACGAGGCCGTTGAGGAACTGGAAGAGGTGGTCGAGTTTCTGCGGACGCCCGAAAAGTACCAGCGGATTGGTGGGCGGATTCCCAAGGGCGTGCTGTTGGTGGGCCCACCGGGGACCGGCAAGACACTGCTGGCCAAGGCGATTGCCCACGAGGCCAGCGTGCCGTTTTACTCGCTGTCGGGCAGTGATTTTGTTGAGATGTATGTCGGCGTGGGGGCAGCGCGGGTCCGCGATATGTTTCAGCAGGCCGCCGCCAAGGCCCCCTGTATTGTGTTCATCGACGAGTTGGACGCCCTGGGCAAGACCCGCACCGGTGGCCATCCCGGCGGCGAGGAACGTGAGGCCACGCTCAACGCCCTGCTGGTGGAAATGGACGGCTTTGGCACCAATAGCGGCATCATCATCCTGGGCGCCACGAATCGCCCCGAGACGCTCGACCCCGCTTTGTTGCGTCCCGGGCGATTCGATCGCCATGTGCTGGTCGATAAGCCCGACGTCCGCGGTCGCGAGGCGATTCTCAAAGTCCACACGCAGCGGGTCAAACTGGCCGACGATGTGAACTTGCAACACATTGCCGCCATCACTTCGGGCTTTGTGGGGGCCGACCTGGCGAACCTGGTCAACGAGGCGGCCCTGCTGGCCGCCCGCAAAGGTCGCGACAACGTGGGCATGGCCGAACTCAGCGAAGGCGTCGAGCGGGTGACCGCCGGGCTGGAGAAGAAGCAGCGGATCATGCACGAATCCGAAAAGCGACGGGTGGCCTATCACGAGAGCGGCCACGCCCTGGTGGCCTACAGCCTGCCCAACACCGATCCGGTGCATAAGGTGAGCATCATTCCCCGCGGGATGGCCGCCCTGGGCTACGTCATGCAGCGACCCGAGCAGGATCGTTATCTCATGACCCAGGGGGAGCTTGAAAGTCGCATCAAGGTGCTGCTGGCCGGGACCGTGACCGAGGAAATCGTGTTTGGCGAGGTCAGCACCGGGGCCCAGAACGACCTGGAACGGGCCACCGAGATTGCGCGGCGGATGGTCATGGAATTCGGCATGAGTCGCCTGGGGCGGGTCAACTACCGACCGACCAGCGGGCCGAACTTCCTGGGCACCGGCGAGACCCGCGGCCGGGACTACAGCGAACACATGGCCCAGATGATCGACAAGGAAGTCCAGCGGATCATCGACGAGAGCCTGGAGGAAAGCCGCCACATCCTCGAATCACGACGAAATGCCCTGGAGACCCTCGCCGTGCGGCTCATGGAACGCGAGGTCATCGACGCATCCGAACTGCGTGAGATTATCGAAGGCGTCAGCCCCACGCCCGCCGCCACCACCGCCCCCCAGTAGACCAGCCAAAGTGTGCCACAGTAGGCCATCAGTTGTGCCACTGCTTGCTGGCAAGCAGTGCGATGTGCCGATAGATGCTGAGCAGTTGAAGCGAAGGGCAACCATGCCAGGCAACGTGAGTCGAATCGAACACGGCTTGCGAGGAATCCGTGGCACCCGTGCGAGCTGAGGTTGTGTTAAGGCTCCTTGAGTTCTGCCGTCGATAGAAGCCGTCTGCCAGCAAGATCTGATAAAAGGAAGAGTATGACTTACATGGATGAAGACCGCTTTTGGAAGATTATTGAACAGAGCAAACGGGTGCTTCCCGACAAGGGCATGGTCAGCGATCGCTCGCTTCAGTGTCAGGAGTTGGCGACGATCCTTGGGCAACTGTCGCCAGAGGACGTCGCCGCCTTCGATGGCAGGTTTTATATGACCTACGTTAAGGCGGAGAACCGAGACCTTTGGGCCGCCTACATCGCCCTCACCCAGCTTAGCGGCGAGGACAACCTTGATGCGTTCATTAAGTCGGCCATTTCCTTGGGGCGGCGGCTGTTCTGCCAGATCATCTGCTCTCCCGACAGAACCCTCGCTCGGCATCATCAATGGATTCGAGATATCGATTGTTTGGAGTTCGGGGCTGTTGCTGAACAAGTCTATGAGAGGTTGACTGGCAGCCAGATTCCGCGCTTCAAGATCAACCATGCTTATGTCGGCAAGCCCTTGGAACCAGGCGACTACGAAGATCTCAGGCTCCGGGCTCCACGGCTATGGAAGCTTTACGGCCACCTTATCACCGAGGCTTGGTAACCGTTCACGTTGCCTGGAATGGCGGCGGCTGTTCTGCCACGGGAATGCCCCAACCCCATCAGCCCTCGGGCGTTAGCCCGGGGTCCATTCCTGGGTTCATGCTTTCACGGACCAATTGATGCACATCCAGCACGAATCAAGAGTCGTCTCCGTCTTCGGCTTCGCGCTTGGCTAGGGCTTGGCGAATGGCTTGCACCACGTGCTCGGCCAGGGCGGCGGAACCGGGGTCGGTGAAGTGGACGTTATTGGGCCGCTGAATCTCGG
>JBJHDE010000427.1:0-5262 GCA_050486385.1 Planctomycetales bacterium
GGCCGGCCTCGCTGACGGTGGCGCGCGACCTCGCCCCGCTGGGCTACGCCTGCACGGTGTTCGACGGCGACGCCCGTGCGGGCGGCATGATCCGCAGCCAGATCCCGCGGTTCCGCCTGCCCGAGGAGGTCATCGACGAGGAGGTCGGCTACGTCCTCGATCTCGGCGTGGAGACGCGGCTCGGGACCCATGTCGACAGCCTGCGCGCCGTGCTGGACGAAGGCTTCGACGCCGTGTTGGAGTGGCTCGGCCAGGACGGGCTGTTTGGGCAGCGGATCCTGGAAATCGACTACGACATCTATGCCGAAGGCGAGGCCGAGTTGGGTTGGCTGAACGCCAGCGTCACGCTCTCCAGCCAGTCGCCCTGGGACTTGGACGCCGTGGTCACCGATTGGATCGAGCAGCTTGCCGCGCGGATCGAAGCGATTCCGGCCGAGACGGCTCACCTGAAAATCATTGCCATGGCCGACGACTCCTTTGCCGTGGCCAATCTGATTGCCAGTGGCGAGCCCCCGGTGCTGTCGCTGCCCAGTGGCAGTCGGCTGACCACGGCCGAACTGGTAGTCAACGCCCGAGTCGCCCTCGATCCCGATCGCCTGGAAGCCCTGGTGCGGCAGACCGCCGACGAACTGGCCGTGCGGCACGAACTTTCCCACTCCTGGCGTTCGGTCCAATCGCTGCGGCCCGGGCGGCCGGTTCCGGTGCATCGGATGGACACCGCCCGGTAGTACGAATTCCGGTGACATCGTTGCTCGGCTGGCTCCAGCGAAGGCCGACCCCACGCGGTGCCGACCCCATGAGAGTTGTCCCCGGCGTGCGTGCGAGGGGAGCCGATGAGCCCATCCTGGACCTTTCCGCGAGAACACCCCCAACGTGAATGCCGAAATCGTGGCCATTGGCGATGAGCTGACCAGTGGCCAGCGTTTGGATACCAACAGCCGATGGCTCAGCCAGCAACTGGGCGAAATCGGCATCACGGTCACGCATCACACCACCGTCGGCGACGACCTGACCCGACTGATTGAAGCCTTCGAGATTGCCGGGCGTCGGGCCGATGTGGTCGTTGCCAGCGGTGGACTCGGGCCCACGGCCGATGACCTGACCCGCGAGGCCATCGCCGCCGCCATGGGCGTGGAATTGGTGCTGGATGCCGAGTGCCTGGCCCACATTCAAGGGCTGTTCGCTCGGCGTGGCCGATCGATGCCCGAACGCAATCAGCGGCAGGCTTTGCTTCCCCGCGGGGCCCGGGCAATTCCCAACCCCGAGGGAACGGCCCCCGGCGTGGATGCCACCTGGGTGCAAGCTGGCCATACCTGCCGGATTCTGGCCCTGCCGGGGGTTCCCGCCGAGTTGTTTCAAATGTGGGACCAGACCGTGCGACCGCGGCTCACCGCGGGCCGTCCGATGCGGATTGTCCAACATCGGGTCATCAAGTGCTTTGGCGCCGGCGAGAGCCAAATCGAGGCCATGCTGCCCGACCTTATCGCCCGAGGTCGCGTGCCGAGCGTGGGGATCACGGCGCACGAGGCGACCATCACCCTGCGGATCTCGGCCGTGGGTCAATCAGTCGATGAGTGCCAGCAACTCATTGGCCCCACGGAAGACACCATCCGCCAGACCCTGGGTGGCCTGGTCTATGGCGAAGAGGACGACGAGCTGGAGCAGGTCGTCTTGCGGATGATGGCCGATCGCGGATTGCGGCTGTCGACGCTGGAATGGGCCACCGAGGGCCTGGTCGCCGAGCGGTTGGGCTGGGTCACGGGATCGGAGCGGGTGTATCGCGGTGGGCTGGTGGTCCGCGACTCCGAGGCCCTGGGCATGGTGCTGGATGCCGGCAGCCTTAGCCAAACGCGGCCGGACGATGATGCCGACTTCACCCGCGAGCTGGCTCGGCTGTGGCACCTGCGAACCCGGGCCGATGTGGCCGTGTCGGTTGGGCCGCTACGGCGGGCGACCCCAGGACTGAGCGAGACCGATTGGTTCAGCGTGGCGGTTTCGGGGCCCAACGGCCTGTTTGTCGACCGCCACGACTACGGTGGGCATTCGGCCATCCGCCGGCCTCGGGCGGCCAAGCAGGTGCTTAACTCGCTGCGGTTGCGGTTGCTGGAGCTTGGAGGCCAATCCAGGTGAACTCGCCCCACCTCGACAAGGCCGCTTTGAGGCAACAGCTCCGCGACGCCCGGCGGCGGTGTGGCGACAAAGACGAGTTGAGTCGCCAGATTGTCTCCCACATCGAGCGGCTTCCCGAGTGGCCGCACATCTCGACCGTTATGGTTTACAGCGAGCTGCGGCACGAGGTCCGCTTGCGGTTTTGGTTGCCCACGCTGTGGAACGCGGGCCTGCGGGTGGTGACGACCTGGTGCGATGGCCCCGAGCTGCGGCCCGTCGAGCTGCAGAGCCTGGACGAGCTGGCCCCGGGTTCGTTTGGTTTGACGGAACCCGCGCAAAGCGTGCGGGACGACCCTGAACGGATCGTCCCGCTGGAGGCCATCGACCTGGCGCTGATTCCCGGGGTGGGTTTCGATCGCCGCGGCCATCGGCTGGGACACGGAGTCGGGCACTACGACCGACTGCTGGCCGAGGCCCCACCCAAAATGCTGCGGGTGGGGGTGGCCTTTGCCTGCCAGATTGTCGACCTGCTACCGACGGAGCCCCACGACGTGCCGATGCACCGCGTGATCACTCAGCACGGAACGCTTCAATTGGCCGGTTCTTGACCGGGGCGTTCCACCGTGACGGCCATGATGATGGGCGCCGTGGCATCGTTGCCTTTCACAAACTCCACGGCTTCGACCACGGCTTGCCGGCGGGGTTGAACGGCCAGGTACCGCAGTTGCTGATTGCCCAGCGCGAAGGCAAACTCCGAGCCGGGCACATCAACCCGCCGAATGTAATCGGCAAAGTGAACACCGTTGCGGAGCGGGTGATCCTCGGTGCGGCCATCGGCATAGTGGAACCGCACGATCATCGACACCGACTCGTCTCCGATTGCCGGAAAGCCCCAGCCACTCACGCCGCTTAGCAGGTGCAAGGCGGCGACCTCGGTGTTGCAGTCCAGCCGCACGTTGCGGGGCATGCGGGGCGGCATGGTTCCCAGCGGTCCGTGCAGCAGAATGATGTTGGGCTGCGCGCCGTCGCGGGGATCGGTCGGCAGGAACGGAATCTCGCGGAATGTCTTGGGCTTCCAATCGTTGAAGACCAGACGATCCGGCCCGTTCTCGGCGGCGTGGAACAGGCTGCGGGTGCTGACGGCCGTGGCCACGCTGCCCAAGGGCAACGGGACATAGCGGCCCTTGGCGGTGAGGAACTCCAGCAGGTGGACCATCTCGTCGGCGGTCATCTGCTTTTCGAATCCATCAGGCATCAGGCTCTTGCCGGTGGGCACCAACTCGTCGATGTCGGCCCGTTGCACGATCTGCCGCTTGGCCTCGGCATCCACGACCTCGATGCTGGTGCGGCTCTCGCCGGCCAACATGCCGGTCAGCACGCGGCCATCGACGGTGACCACCGTATAGGTGCGGTAGTTGCCTTCGACATCGCGGTTGGGATCGAGGATATGCACCAACATTTCGCTCTTGGGATGCACGGCCATGCCGGTGAGATCGGGTCCCACGTCGCCACCTTGACCGCCATGACGATGGCAATTCGCGCAGTGCTTGCGATAGACCTCGCGACCCAGGGCCACATCGCCGGTGCGTTCGGCCAGGGGCAACATTTCTTCCAACACCTTCTGCCGGTCGGGGCTGGGGAGACCGCCCGCTCGCGATAGCACCGTGGTGGCCCGTCGCCGGAGGGCCCGATTCGGGTGATTCTGCAGGGCCTGCCTTTGGTCGAGCGTCAGGTCGCCGCCGGGAATGCGGCCGGCCTCGATCGCGTCGACCAAACGGGGTGTCCACTCGGACCGCGCCAGCAGAGACGCGATGATCGCCCGTTGCACCGAGGGTGTCATTTCACCCATGCGATCGAGCAGGGCCTCGGGGGCGCGCTCGCTACGGCTGGTGCCGACTGCTTGAATGATGCCCACCGCCACGTCGGTTGGCATCCGCGCCGAGATATCATCCAGCAGCGCGTCAACGACGCGGTCGCTGGTGGGCTCGAAGGCCACCAGCCGCCGGGCGGCATCAATGCGGTTGGCCGCGGGGGCCTCGTCGTCTTGGACCGTGCGTTCCAGACCCTGCACGATTGCCCGGCGTTGCTCGGCCAGGCCCATGCTGCCCCAGCGATCCGCCAGCCCCACCAGCGTGGCTTGCGATTGGGCATCCAGTGCCGGCAACAACGCGGCCAGGGCCTGGTCGCTGGTTTCTGGCAGCTTGACGCCGTGGTCGTCGGGCCAGCCGGCCCCCAGCCCTTCAATCACCGGAGCCACCGCCGCGCGGGGCAGCTTGGGAAAGTGGCTCACCAGCGGCGCCAGTTCGTCGGCCGAGAGCTTGCCTCGGGCCAGATGCTCGGACACGGTTCGCAGCACCCGTTGGCCGCTGTTCGGCAGCCGGGCGAGTTGGCGATTCTCGGGCCGATCCTCGGCCAGGGCGATCAGCATACTGGTGGCATGTCGGGCGGCCGCGGCCGTCAGGGCGTCGGGCAGCCAGCGATCTTGCAGCACGGCCGGATCGCACAGCAAGGCGGCCAAGGCCGCGCCAGCGGCCGGGTGGGGCTCGGCGTCCGCCAGGGCCAGTAGCGCCGCCAGGCGGACCTGGGCGTCGTCGTCGTTCAGCACACCGCTGGCCAGCAGCGCGGCGGTCGACTCGGCCGATGGCGGCAACACCGTCAGGGCCACGCGGCGAACGCCCGCCGAGGGATGCTCCAAGGCCGAGTGAATCGCGGCTTGGACCTCAGGCTGTCGCCGGGCGTCGGTCAATCCGCCCAGGGTGGCCAAGGCGTGAATCGCCCCGACGTTCAGGCCAATGGCATCGACACTGGTGTCGTCCAACCAGGCCAGCAGGCCGGGCAGTCCGTCCAACTCGGCCCGTTCGACCAGCAGCCGTTGGAAGCCTATGCCCTCGTGCATGCGTGCCTCGCGGCGGCGCAGCTCACGGGCGAGTCGAGCTGGGGGGACGAGGCCTGGCATTGCTTCGAATGGTTTCGCGGCCGCAACGATCTTGGCGTGTCGCTGTATCACGAGCCGACGGGCGGTTGTCAGGATGGCCTGGAGGCGGACGGGCCGAACGCGAACCAGGGGGCCGAATCCTCACTGGCGTATCTGTTGAGCGTGCTGGAACTGCATCGCTATCGCGACGAGCGGCGGGGGCGGATTGCCGTGGCCGG
>JBJHDE010000428.1:0-5240 GCA_050486385.1 Planctomycetales bacterium
ACCTGACGCTAACGCGTTCAGTCTAATGATTCATCGCCAACGCAACTCCATCAACTCCATCAGCCCTCGGGCGTTAGCCCGGGGTTCTTGCCAAACATCCACGGCCTAGCGACTCGTTACAAACCGGACGCTAACGCGTTCCGGCTAATGATTCATCGCCACCGCAATTCCACCAACTCCACCAACTCCATCAACTCCATCAGCCCTCGGGCGTTAGCCCGGGGTTCTTGCCGTAACCGTTCCCACCCTACGCCACCTGCGATGGGAGAGGTGCAGGATCCGCGTTCCTAATCGCTGGCGGCTTCGCGACTGCCGCCGATCAGGCTCTGAGGCAACACACCATCAACCAATCGCCCAGCAATCGCACCCTGAACTTATTGAAGCAGACCCGTAGGAAGATGGCTGTTTACGGGACTTCTCGTGAACCATCAATGGCACGGGATGACACGGATCGAACCTTTCGTCCACCGGCAGCCTCATCCGTGCTGTCGGTGGGATCGGGGGTCCGATCCTGTTACCGATCGCGCGAATTCAACTTGGCCCAGAACGGGTGCTGGCGATCGGCCCGGGTGCGGGCGTCTTCGAGCAGCAGTTCGATGTCGGGGCGGACCATGACTTTCCGTCGCCGCTGGCCGGACCCCAATGCGATCTCAATCGGCTGCGAAAAGTCCAGCCCCATGTGAGGCGACAGATAGACGGTCAGGTCCGTCGAGCCGCTGGCCTGCAGGCCGTTGCTGTTGGGAAGCAACCGCCCCTTGATCTCCGCCGGCGAGGCCTTGGGGTTCTTCTCTTCCCATTCGGCTGGATGCACGATCGCCCGGGCGGGCAGTTCGCCGACCTCGATCCACCAGAAGAAGTTGTCCCAGGGGCGCATGGAGTGAACCTGGAACTCCTCGGGATAGAAATCCCGTTTGCGCCGCTTCATCCAGTCGAAGATATCGAGCTGGTCCTCAATGAAATGTTCGTGCCCGCGGCCACGATACTCGTTGACGGTGATATCAAAATTGGTCCGCATAAAGCGGTCGTACTCGCGGGCGTTTTGAATCACCAGGTCGGAATCCAATTCACCCGCCACCACATAAAACGGCACGAGCTTGCCGTTACGCCAGTACCGGGCACAGTAGCGATCGCTGCGGCCGACAATCGGAATCACACCGGCCCACAGGTCGGGGTGAGCCAGCCCAATGTCCCAAGCGGCATCGCCCCCGGTGCCATGACCCTGCAAGAACACGCGATCGGTATCAATCGCAAACCGGCGACAGGCATCGCGGAGACTAGCCAACACCACGGCGTGCTCGCGGGCCGAGTATTCATAACCGGTTTGCTGGTGGTTGGCCCACACCGGGGCAATCACGATATAGCCGTGCCGCATGGCCTGCCCACGTCGCTGACCATCGGGCCCGGGGGCACCGCACCACCAATCGATTTGGCTGGGCAACGGGTTGTCCACCGGTCGCAGCACACTGGTGCCCGCCGAGGTCATCACCCCGTGCAGGCTCACAATCGTCGGATACCGGGCCGCCGGATCGTACTCGGGCGGCAACTGCACGTAGTAACTGCTTTTGGGCTCGCCTTGGATGCCGCTTTCCACCTGCAATTCAAAAAAGCCCGGCAACTCCTGGGGCGGCGTATCCAGCGGCGGCTTCATCATCGCCAACAGCTTGTGCAGCGATTCGGGATCGCCCGACTCTTGCCGCGCGATCTGGGCCAAAATCTGTTTGCGTTCGTGCGCGGTGTCGGCGGTCAGGTACTGGACAATCAGGTTCCGCGTGGTGAACAGGCTCATCGCCACGGCAAACTGCGTCTCGGTGTGGGTTGGTCCCAAGAGCCAACCACTGATAGCGATCGAAATTTTCTCGTCGGGTTCCAACGACTGATCGTCGGCCAGCAACAAAAACGGTTCGAGCCGTGGCAGCGTGTTGAAGGTCAGGCCGGTGAAGTTGCTCCGCCGAATCTCGTCGGGATAGGCGGCTTCCAACAGCAGGCGATTGAGTCGCTCCAACTCGGGCAGGGTCAGATTGTCGACGCCCGCGTCCACCAGCCGCTGGGCCTCTTGCGGTAAGGCGACCGCGGCAAAATCCTCGGGACTGTACAACGCCCGCCAACGCAGCACTTCGTTCAGCTTCACTAAAATCCGATGACCCTGGTCGCGGCTGGCTTGCCCCTCGCGGGCGATGGCCAACAGGTCGTCGCGGTGCTGCTCGTCAAAAAAGCGAAACAGCGCTCGACCCGGGCTGGGCATGATGCGGACCTGACCGTTGTCGGTGGGGGCGACGTTCAGCCACTGTTCGGCCACTTCGGTGCAGAACCGCAGCGGATCTTCAAAGTCCTGCACGATCAGGCTCGCGCGGCGGCTGAAAATCTCGTCCCGCACGGCCAAGGCCCGCCGCTGGCGATCGTCAGGCATTTTCTCCAGCACGGCATGAAACTTTTCCCAGGCACTCTCGGCTTGTTGAGCCTGCTCCCGCAGGTCGCTGGTCCGCTGGCGGACCTCTTCCAGAATCTCGCCGGCTACGCCTTCCACGGGAAATTGTTCAAGCATCGCTCGGGCCAAGACATGCTGCCCCGAATCGCGACGAAGCTCGACTTCATCCAGAATCTGCCGGGCTCGCAACTGCACCAGGCTGCGGGCGATGGGTTCCACCCGGTCCCGCATGGCGGGAAAGTCCTCGAGAATGCCTTCCAGTTCGAGCCTTGCATCACCGTAGCGCCGCATTTGAACCAGCAGGCGGGCGACGTCCAGGCGATGCTGCTCGTTGTTGGCATCCACCCCCTGGGCAATGATCTCGCGGAGCGTTTCAAACGGAATGCTGCTGGTGGCGACCCGCATGTCCCAGCTATGAGTCAGCCCCTGAACCCTGGTCCATTCCGGCGTGATGTTGGTGATGCCCTGAATCACCGGGACATCGGCCGTGGCGGTGCCAATGACAAAGGTGCGTCGGCCAAATTTGTCGAACGGGGTGATCTTGCGAATGCCCGAGACGTTGTTGACCTGGCCCTGATTCATGGGCCGGCGTTGCTTGATGCTGATGTTTTCGAACACCATGCCCGCATGGCCCGGCACCACGTTGGTGAGCATCAGCCGTGGCACGTACACCCGCTTGAGACCGGTGTCGATCATTTGAATTTTTTCGACGACCGGAGCGCCGGGCTCGACGGCGGTGGCCCCGCGTTCGCCCTGCATCGAGGCCATCGAGGCCAATTCACCGGCAATGCGGCGACCGTCTTGAAGGACGATCTCGGCGGAGTGGCCCCGAGGAGCGAGCGACGCACCCAGAGTTAAAGTGGCCACCAGCCCCCAGGGGGTGAGCAATCGCAACGCGTCCATGGCCAGATCCCGATCAACGGAGTGCAACGTGCCAGAGGGGCCGCTCCGCCGCTGGGCCGCCCTAGGAACTATTGTCCCAGGTCCAAGGCGTCCAGGTCAACCTCAGGCACATCGTTTGGGGCATCCGAGGCGTCTTCGGCCGTCGGCTGGACAAACTCCAGGCCTTGGGCGACCCCAAACAAATAGCGGCGGTATTGGCCCTCGGTCCCCGGGTCCAGCAGCATGACCACGTCGTAGCGGCGACCATCGCGGAAGGTGAACAGCCGCTCCTCCATGAGCCGGACTCCACGCTCGCTGCGGGTCCGCTTGCGAACGTAAAACGCGGGCTGTCCCGCCATCTCGGCCACGGCCACTTCGCCGCCGGTTTCCTCGGCCAGCTCTTTCCGCTGGCTTTCGACATTGGCCGAGGTCGTCGTGTCCCGGTCGCTGTCCTCGGCCCGAACGCTCAGTTGCGGCATCCGCTGCGTGGGCTGCTCCAGCCACGCCATGAGATACCGAGCGCTTCGCGATTGCCGAGTCCAACCGTGCGGCTCGCGAATTTGCAATCGCCCCCCGTCCAGGGCTTGGGGGAATGGGTCCGTCAGGTCGGGCAAGGTGCCGACATCCGGCAAAGCCGGCCGCCGCGAGGTGTCGGACGCATCGCCCCCGGGCTCCGTTGGGGCCGACGAGCATCCAATCAACCCGATCACCACACAGCAACACATCATTCGGGGTGTCATCGAGTCTCCTCGGCGGGTTTGCAAGTGTCTATGATACTCAACAGGGGACCATCAGCCGATGTGCGGCCAGCCGAAGGGCCGGGGGGTCAGCCTGCCCCGCAAGCAATGGGCACAGCCACCCGTTGCCAAGCGGGCGAGCCTTCGCGACACCCAGCCGCACGGCGGGAGCCAACGCAGTTGGGCGCGGGGTGATCCGCCAGAGGCCTTGCTGGTTGCCCCCACCGCAAGCTCATGACCTCCACCCAGTCTTAACATACGGTAACGCTCGTCCAAGAGGCGCCAACCATGCAATTCTACGCTGGACGATTCGCGACGGGGCTCGCTATTTGGCTGCTTGTGGCCAGCACAAGCCTGGTTCAACAGGTGGGGGCCCAGCCCGCGGCCAACGATGCCGGCTACGTGGGCCTGGTGGCCGACGATCGCCAGACCCAAGGCCAGGGTGTCCGCGTCGTGGAGGCCGTGGCCAATGGCCCGGCTGCCCAGGCCGGCCTGCGGGCCGAGGATCTGATCACCCAGATCAATGGTCGGCCGATCCGCAGCATGGAAGATTTCGGCGGCATCCTGCAGCGAACGCGGGTGGGCGAAGTCCTGACGATCGACTTTCAGCGGAATGGCCGCAATGCCCGGGCCAACGTGACGTTGGTGGCCCGGCCAGCGGAAGGGGACCGTCGCTTTCCGAACTTTGGCGAGATTCAACAGCCGCCCGACGCGGCTGCCGGCCAGCCCAACCCGGGGCGCGCACCTGGCGGAGTGCAGCTTGGTGTGCGGACTGCCGCCATTGACGAAGCCGCCCGGGCCCGGCTGCGGCTGCCCAGCACGTTTGGGGCCCTGATTACCGAAGTCGTTCCCGGCTCGTCGGCCGAGCAATCTGGCCTGCGGCCCAACGACGCGGTGGTGGCGATCGACCGCTTTGTCATCAATCGGCCCAGCGACCTGGCCGACGTCATCAACCAGAAGGCCGCCGGCGACACCTTGAGCTTTGCCCTGTACCGCGAAGGACGGTTCCGCAAGATCGACGTCGCCCTGGTCGCGGGAGCCGGCGGGCGTGCCGAACCGCTGCCCGCTCCGGCCGGGCCACGCAATGTGCAAGGCCCCCCCGCCGCGGCGGGACCCGCATTGGGCCCTCCGCGGGCCGAGCCACCGGCCGACGACCGCATCGAACGGCTGGAAGCCCTGGTCACCCGACTGCTGGA
>JBJHDE010000429.1:0-5237 GCA_050486385.1 Planctomycetales bacterium
CGCTGGTGCCGGTGAAACTGTTGTCGACATTGGTCAGGGTGAGCTGCCCGGCATCGATCGAGCCGGTCAGGTCGTTGGCCAGCAACGTGGTTTCCACGACGTTGTGCCCAGTGCCGGCCTGCACGATGGTCGACACGGTGAGTTCGCCACCGGTCAGCACGAAGTCGTCGCCGGCGGTGTTCTCGAAGCGCAGCTCGCCGATCTCGAAGTTCCCATCGACCACGATCGTGCCCGCGGCGTCGTTGCCGAAGACGGCCTCTTCGCCGTTGTCCGGCACGCCATCATCCCAGTTGCCTGCGTCGCTCCAACTGAATCCGTCGCCTAGGCCCGTCCAAGTGGCCAGCACGACTCGGTCTTCCAGGCGCTCCACCGATAAGGGTCTCGCGGCCGCGGGCTGCGGGCGACGACGACGACGGACACCGGCGAGCGCCG
This sequence comes from Planctomycetales bacterium, assembly GCA_050486385.1. Lineage (GTDB taxonomy): Bacteria > Planctomycetota > Planctomycetia > Pirellulales > Pb10988 > JBJHDE01. The sequence continues at coordinate 433 of JBJHDE010000429.1, forward strand.
AGATGAGCAGACTGAGTTTCATAACGCGACCACGCTTGTGCGAGGAGTGCAGAACACCCTGGACCGTGGCGACCGTCCCCGGCTGGAGAACCCGATCACCACGCTGGATCGATTGAATTGGGCCGCCGACGACCGTGCAAAGCCGCAAAGGCACACCCCCGACATCCCCCGGGACTCAACCCGACGTTCCACTCATTCGGGCTAAATCGCGACCGCTGGGGGACTTCGATTCACGCTCCACCGTTCCCACACCGTGGAGCCTGTGACCCTAGACTATACCAAAACAATCGACGTGCCGACTAGTTTTTGCGTAGTCGGCAACCCGACCCCAGGTTGAATTTTCGGACCAGCAGGCCGAAAACTCGGTCTGATTCCACCGACGAGCGGCCTCGCCGGGCGATTTGTTTCTGCAAGTCAGTTGCAGCATTTATCGTCCGGGTGGATTGTTCCCCCTGGTCGATCCTTAAGCGAGTTCGAACAACGATGACTGACGCCGCGGCTGTTCGCAAAGTGATTGTGCTGGGGGGTGGCACGGCCGGATTCCTGGCCGCGATGTCGCTCAAGCACAAGTTGCCCGACTTGGACGTGCAGGTGATTCGCTCGTCGGAGATCGGCACCATCATGGTCGGCGAAGGCACCACCGACTCGGTCCCGCTGTACCTGCACGGATACCTGGGCATCGATCCCGGGCGATTCCATGCCGAGGTCGATCCGACTTGGAAATTGGGCATCCGATTCATTTGGGGTCGGCGGCCGCACTTCAATTACAGCTTCAGCCGGCAGGTCTCGGGTCAGTACACGGCCCTGCCCCGACCGAATGGGTTCTACTCCCAGGAGGTTCTGGACTTCAACGACGTTGCCAGCGGGCTGATGGAGTTCGATCGGGTGTTCGAGCGCGACCAGCGCGGACAGCCGGTCGTGGCCCACAACGTGGCTTATCACATGGAGAACGCCAGCCTGGTGGCGTTCTTGGAAAGCTACGCCGCCGAGATGGGCATCGTGATCCATGACGACACGGTGGCCGAAGTCGACACCGGCCCCGAGGGCGTGGCGGCCCTGCGGCTGACTTCGGGCCAAACGGCCCAGGCCGATCTGTACGTGGATTCCTCGGGCTTTCGCTCGGTGCTACTCCGCGGGGCCTTGGGCGAGGACTACGTGTCGTTCAAGAACACGCTGTTTTGTGATCGGGCCTTGGCCGGCGGTTGGCGGCGGACTGATGAACCGATTTTGCCCTACACGACCAGCGAGACGATGAATGCCGGCTGGTCGTGGCGGATTGAACATCGCGAGCTGGTCAACCGCGGCTATGTTTACAGCTCGGCCTTTGTTACCGACGAGGAAGCCGAGGCCGAGTTTCGCGCGAAGAACCCCAAGCTGGGCCCGTTGCGATTGGTCAAATTCCTCAGCGGTCGCACCAGGAACCTGTGGAACAAAAACGTGGTGGGCGTGGGAAACGCCGCCGGCTTTGTCGAGCCCTTGCAGAGCAGTTCGCTGGCGGTGATCTGCGAGCTGTGCGCCGCGATGGTGCGGGTGCTGGTCGAGGGCAACCGCACGGTCACGGCTGACCAGGTGCAGCGTTTCAATCGCAACGGCGAGTTCCTGTGGGAGAGCGTCCGCCGGTTTCTCGCGGTGAATTACAAGTTCAACACCCGGCTGGACACGCCGTTCTGGCAGGCCTGCCGTGCCGATGTGGACCTGGCGGGAGCCGAGGACGTGGTCGAGTATTATCAGAACAACGGGCCCAGCACGGGATGGGGCGTGCAGACGGTGAGCCCGCTCGACCCGTTTGGCTTTGAAGGCTACTGGACCATGTTGCTGGGCCAGGCCGTGCCGCACCGCAATACCTATCAGCCCAGCGGGCGGGAATGGCAAATCTGGAACCAGATTCGGGCCGAGATCTTTGCCCGGGTGCAATCGGCCATGACCATCGAACAGGCGCTGGCGGCGATTCACGGTCCCGACTGGACCTGGCCGGCGGGCTACTACCCCGGGCTGCCGCGTTGGAATTGACGCGACAGGCTCCGGAAAACGCCCGTCAGCCTTCGCCCGAGAGAAACCGCTTCAGTTCGGGCGATTTGAGGTAGTGCTCGGCCAGTTTGTGGTGGTCGGCGGCTTCTTCGTGGCGGCCTTGCATGCCCAGGATATTGCCCAGCTCTTGCAGGTAGATCACGTAGGTGTGTTGCACATCGGGCGGTTGTTCCAGGACGTTGCCTTGCAGTTCGATCTCTTCGAGCCCCGAGCGGAAGCTTCGCTCGGCCAGCAGCAAGTTGGGATTGAAGGCGATGGGTTCTTCCACCGGGGGTGGCGGAGGCTCGTCGGGCAGGTCCTCGGTGTCGGCGGACCCGCCGATGATCTGGAGGCCAAACAGCGTGTAGCCGGCGGCAATCTGGTCGCCGTCGGCCAGCCCGATGTCGCGGGCCAATTCTTGCCCATTGAGCCAGGTGCCCGGTTGGGGCTGGCGGAGCCAGGCGCGGCCCCGCCGGCACTCCAGGGCGAATTGCACATCGGCCAGGGCCTCGTCCTCGGGGACGGCGAGGTCGACCCACTCGGCGCGGCCGACCTCGGCCCGTTGGCCCTCCTTCAGCCAGAGCTGGCCGCCGAGACCGGGACCATCGAGGACTTCGAGGACGACCTTGGCCATGGACCGTGATTTCCTGCCGCCGAGTCGCGAGACACTCTTCCAACGTTGGAGTTGCCGGACGCTACGCTGCGCCGCGGGGATCAGGGGATCTGCTCGGTCTGCTGACCGGCATTCGTGATCGAAATGACCCCAGCCCAGGCGCAGGTGAGCTTACTGGTGTTGTTGAGCGCCGGCATGTTGCAGAGCATGACGGTCGCCGAACCTGGCGCCCAGGGCGCGGGAATGACCGGCACGCAGGGCATGGGCGTCAGCACGCCCAAGGCCGCCGAGGTGGCCGAGGCCACGGTCGGATTGGCGAGACTGCTGCACATGCCAAACGGCGGAATGTTGGCGATGGGGATATTGTCCATGATGTTGGCGGCCGGCACATACGAGCTTTGGCACATGTTCTTAGGCGTGACGATCAGCGAGGCCGGTGCCGCGCCGAAGCTGCATTGCATCATCGCGCCCATGACGACGTGATTGGGCATGTCAGGTCTCCCGAGCTTGAGAGGAAAGGGCGAGCATTATGAGTGACCGCCGCAGGGAAAGAAGCTGGGCAGATGGATGCCCAGGCTGGCCATTTGGGCCAACAACGCCATAAGTGTACTCAGGTCGGCCGGCGGCGTGGGGGCTTTATTGGCCAAAGCCGTGAGCTTGCCATCGGCCATGAGGCCCAGCTTGGCCGCCATCGTGGCGCTGGCCGACAGGCTGGCCGCGGCGGCCGCCTTGGCCGCAGCGCTGGCTCCCGCGCTGCCGCTGGCACTTCCACTGGCCGAGCCGCTGCCACTGGCCGAAGCGCTCGCGCTGGCCGACAGACTGGCACTGGCCTTGGCGGCATCGGCCACACCGTTGGAGCCCAGGTTTGCCAAGGCCGCGGCGAGATCCTTCTTACCGTTGGCACTGGTGAGATCGACACCCAGGCCCTGCTCGATGGCGTTCAGGGCCGACAGCATCTGGCACAGGGCCATCATCGAGGCCAGGTCCATGAGTTTGCTGAAATCGGGCATCCCGCTGGTGGTCTTGGCCAGGTTGCCCAGTTGTTCGGCGGCCGCCTTGGCCGAGCCCTTGGCCGAGAGATCGACACCCAGACCCGCCTGCACACTGTCTTGGGCCGAGGCGGCGGCCGAGGCCTGGGCATTGGCCTGGGCGGCGGCCACGGCCTGATCGGTGACATTCGCCTGGGCCTTGGCTTCGGCCTTGGCGGCTTCTTGCACGGCGGCGGTCAGCGCGTCGCCCACGCCGGGGTCGCGGATGTCGATGCCGGTGGCGGCCTGAATGGCCTGGGCCGCGTTGGCGACTTCGGCCAGCGGCAACAGATTGGCCAGCATGTTGCCAGGCAGCTTGCCTAACGCCGCGCCCAGTCCGCTTTTGCCCAGGCTCTGAGCCAGGCCATTCAGCATGCACTTGGCCTCGGGCTTGGTGGGATCAATGCCCAGCTTGGCCTTCATATCCGCGGCAAACTGGGCCGAGGCCGCCAGCTTGGCGGCGGCATTGGCCTTGGCCGCCAGACTGGCATTGGCCTTGGCGCTGGCACTGTCGCTGGCACTCGCGCTGGCACTGGCCTGGGCGGCGGCCTTCGCGGCCGCGGCGGCACTGGCATTCATGTTGGCGGCCAGCTTGGCGGCCATCGGGGTCAGGCCAGGAATCTTGGGAGCAGCGGCCCCCTGCATGTTGGCCGCGGCCGCCTGCAGCTTCTTGACCAGTTCGTCCACCACGAAGGGACAAATGCAAATCACCGATTGCCCTCCTGCTGGGATTCGTCACCCGCGACCCAAGACTCGTCCGTTGGCGACGGGTCACCGGTGTCGCCAGGACCGGCACCTTCGTCACCGGGGGCTGGGCCCGATTCGGAGCCATCGGCATCGGATGACTCAACATCCGGTGAATCAGCGTCATCCGGCGGATTGAACGCGGCCTCCAGCGTGGCGTCCGGCGGTGGCGGATCGGTCTCGCCGGGCACACTCGGGCAGAGGCAGCCGGGCGGAAACATCAGGGCCGCCGCCGCGAAGGTGCAGGTCGGTCCGCAGGGGGCTTTCTGCGTGAGGCTGTTTCCGGTCAGCTCTTTGAGTTGATTGATGACCGAGGCCAAGGCCGCTAGCGCCCCCGGAACGCCCGGCAGGTTCTTGAGCAAATCCCCCAGCCCGCCTTGGGCGGCGTTGTTGATGGCCGCCTGGGTCTGGGC
>JBJHDE010000430.1:0-5227 GCA_050486385.1 Planctomycetales bacterium
CATCTTGGCAGGGCGGGAGGCTCTACTGTTGCCTGCAGAAGTTTACGAAGAAGCCAAGAGGCACTGGGAAACTCAGAACGGCAAACACCTTGAACCGCGAAGACGCCAAGATCGCGAAGATATCGTGCCCCAACTTTGCGCACTTCGCGTCTTGGCGGTTTGCTCTCCTGATTCCGGCAGTCCATGGCGAAACGGTCGCGAGATTCGCGGTGCTTTGTTCAGCGGGCTTTGACAACACGGGTCAAGCCATTTCATTTCCGCACTGTTCGAAGACTTGCGCGGGGATCAGTGATTGATGAATTCCGAAACGAAAGACTATGGAGCATGGTCCGCCGACGGCAAGAGACCCAGCCTTTCACTTCAGCAACGTGCGCTTGCCGTCGTCGCGGAACACCCCCACTACCTGAAGGCTGCGTCCCATGAGTATTGCTGCCCAACCATGATTCTGGAGCCCAAGTCGTTCTTGGACCGCTGCTCATGGGACGCTTCCACCAAACGGCATGTTGCTGCCAAACTGGTGAGTTCCGAAATGGTCCTCTTGCTTTCCTTCTTCACGGCGAACAGACAGCCAGAACCACTCGCGGGTCTCGGCACAACGTATGACTTCGTATTGCACCCAGACACACTTGAGATCATCCATACATCGACCGGGGAATGGATATCATAGTCGTCGTGGCCGAGTGCCTTGTCCAATGGGTGTGGCATAATGCATGGCACCCGGCACCCGACACGTTACGCTGATCATTCCAAAACCAGGTTGGGTGGATCAGGTCGGAGCATGGCCGATTTTCTTTAGGATCTGCAACAATGGCGAAGAATTCGTCAGCGGTCGTCGAGGCCCAGATGCTTGTGCGAAAACCGATCTCCGAAGTTTTCGAAGCCTTGGTCAATCCGGAGATGACAACCAGATTCTGGTTCACGAAGAGCAGCGGCCGACTTGAGCTGGGCAAAAAGGTGCGGTGGGACTGGGAGATGTTCGGCGTGGGCGATGTCCTCACGGTCAAGGAGTTCGAAGAGAACAGCCGGATCTTGATGGAATGGGATCATGATCCAACTGTTGTGGAATGGCGGTTTGAGGCTCGTGGAACCGGGGCGACCTTAGTGAAGGTGGCCAACTGGGGCTTTCCCGGTGCCTGTGACGAGGTGTTGCCGCAGGCCGTTGATTCGAAGGGCGGCTATACAATGGTGCTTGCGGGGCTCAAGGCCTGGCTGGAGCATGGGATTGAACTCAATCTCGTTCGCGATCAGTTCCCAGATGGATGCCCACTTTGAACCATTCGCCCCGGTGCCCGGTGGGACGGGTGTTGCAAATTGGGTGGCGACTGAAAACAAAACGGCGACATCGACTGGAAAGCCGATGTCGCCGAAAAGGAGTGGTCACGAGATGTGCGGCGGCTCTACGCCAAAACGCTCTCGGCAATCGCGTCGGTCTGCAGGCTGCGGGCGCGGAAGAGGAAGTCGACGATGTTGCCTTCGTGCGGCTGGAACCAGTCGAGCTTGAAGGTCGGGATCGGACCGAGATTCAAGCGGTCGATGTGGGTGGCATCCACCAGTTCGGCGCGGAAGGCGGGGTCCTCGGTAATCGCGGTACCCACCAGCGTGTAACCCATCCGCTGGATCATCTCCTTCTGCGGGCACTTGACGACCGAAACGAAGGGGAACATGTACTCCTGGTTGGCCAGGCCGCGGTCGGGCGAGTCGCAATGCACGACCACCGGCAGCAGGTAAGCGCAGTGTTCCTTCTCCACCAGCCGCGGGCCGAATTTTTCGGTCGGGTGGCCGATGGCCGGATCCTTCTTCAACTCGACTTCGATCGATTCCCACACCGCCTTGGCGATCTGCGGATTGGTAAAGGCCGAGATCGCGGCGTTGGGGTCCTCGGGCGGCAGGGCCTGGGCGGGGCCCATCCGCTCGGCCAGAGCGGCGGCAATCTCTTCGGTATGCCGGCTGGCCCAAATGGCCGAGCAGTTGATGCAACCACGCCCGCTGTTCTTGAACACGCTGGCGACCATCACGTCGAGATAGTCTTCCCAACGGTCCACGACATCGTCGCCGAGGATGATTTTACTGAAGCCCGGGCCATGCACACTGACCTTGGGATTGCCCGCGTACTGCTGCACGGTTTGCAGGCTGCCGAAGATCATCGAGCGGTCGCAGTGGCTGAGGACATTGCCACCCACATCCCGCGGGCCGGGATACAGGCCCAGGGCCTCCTTGGGGATGCCCGCTTGCATGAAGGCGGCCGCCACACGGTAGGGAGTCCACGGCTCCTGGCTTCCCGGCTTGAGCATCAGGCCCACTTGCATGGGAATCACCGGCAGCCACAAACTGTGAACGCCCGGCGAGTTGTTGGGCAGCACTGCGCCGAGCACCGGGCTCTGACACTGGTAGCTGACCACCACGCCGCGGCTCTCGACTCCGTAGCCCCGGGCGAGAATCTCCAGGTCGAGCCCCCGGGTCAGGGCGTCGAGAATGCGGTCCATGTTAGCTAACACGAAGTAGTTCTTCTCCATGTTGGCTCGGGCAAAGTGCAATGGCACGCCGGTCGTGGCGCTTTGCAGTCGGGCGAACTCCTGCGGCGATTGCATGGAATCGCCCACCGGCAAGTCGGCGTTCATGAACAGCTCGCCGGCCTGCTTGACCATCTCAATCAGGTCCCGCGGGGGGATCTCGCGAAGCACCGCGCGGGCCCGCTTGGCCCCCTTCTTGACGTCGCGGCCAATCAAACCGGCGTTGGCTTGATGCAGGCTGGCCACGGGCTCGCCGGTGAGAAAGTGCGTGACGGGCTCTTTCTCGAGGCTCTCGTAGGGTTGGCCCCAACGAAGAACAGGAATCTCAAGCATGGGGTCGCAAGGCTGGGTTCGAGGAAATCCGCCGTGACTGGACGCTGCGGGGTCACGCCGGAGTGTGAAATCGATCAACGGGTCTCGAGCCGCCGCACGGCACTCAGTAGACGCCGACGGTGGTGGAAGCGGCCATCTCGTGGAAGGGCCGCACGCCCGAGACGCCGTCCCAGGGATACTTGTCGAAGGGCGGCTCGCGCTCGCCTTCGTCGCGTTCCATAAAGCCGGGGACGAAGAATTCCTTGGTCAACGTCGTCAGCTTGACCCGCCCGGTGGCCCCATAGGGCACGACCTGCGAGTAGTCGTCGAAGTCCACGACCTCGACCACCGCCCGGGGTTGCGGGGCGTAGTAGCTGATCTTGTAGCCGTCTTCGGCCGTGACCGGCTTGCTGGCGGCCAGACCCATCAGGGTGTTGCCGTAAGTCGGCGTCATGTAGACCCGCTCGTCGAGATACTCTTCCATGGCGAACCGGGTCCACTGGGGCGTGAACTCGGTGCCGCCCGAGAAGATGCCGGTGATGCCGACCTCGGGGATGCTCGAGCCCCGCTCTTCCAGCGACTCGGCCAGGGATTCCAACAGCTTGGGCGTGGTGAACATGCAACGGATGTCGTTGCCGCTTTCCAGAATCGACAGGGCCTGGTCGATGCAGTGCTGCTTGTAGGCCTTGAGTTCCTCCATCTTGCCGGCCTTGATGAGCTTGATGACCCACCGCGGATCGAGGTCGACGCAGAAGCAAATGCCGCCCCGGTACTGGGCCAGGTGCTCGACGGCCAATCGCAACCGACGCGGACCCGAGGGGCCCAGCATCAACCAGTTGGAACCCCGCGGAAAGAACTCGTCGGGCAGCGTGTCGCTGAACATCTCGTAGTCGATGCGGTGATCTTCCAGCACGATCCGCCGCTTGGGTTGGCCCGTCGTGCCGCCGGTCTCGAAGACGTACACCGGCTGGCCAGCCAGGCCCTGCGGAATCCATTTGGTCACCGGACCATCGCGGAGCCATTCATCCTCGAACGACGGAAACTTGCGGAGATCCTCGTAGCACTCGACCTCCTTGCGGGGGTCGAAGCCCAGCGTCTTGGCCTTTTCCAGCCAGAACGGCGAGCCGGTGGCCGGATCGAAATGCCACTGGACGATCTCGCGGACCTGGGCATCCAGACGACTCTTGGCCTCATCGCAGCGGGTCTGCAATTCCGGCGACAACCCGGGGGCGGCTTGCGACACGACGGACACTCTCCTCTCGGACGAAGCGACGGAACGGGGACGAACCAGCGGGCCCTGACCGACAGCGAAAGACACCGCGGTTGGGGCCGGGCGGGGCAACGCATCAAACATAGCCGATGCGAACTCCCGCGGCAACGAGCCCCACATCGGCAGCTCGCTACCAGTCAAGGCGCGCGCGGCCGATCGGGCAAGGCGTGCAGCGGGCGTGTCACCTGCCGCACCCGAAAGGATGGCCTTTTCCCAGACCGCTTGGCAAGGGGGACCGGCCCTCGGCGACCAGCGAAATCGTGTTCGCGGGGACCGGTTCTAGCGATCCCGGGACTGGGTTCGACCGGCGGGTACGCCCAGGAAACGCTTCGCGAAGCCCATCAGGGCCGCGGGGGCTCGTTGGCCGGAATGGGGCTGCCGAGTTGGCTGAGCACTTGGACCATGCCATTGAGATGGGCCAACCTTGGCCCAAACTTGTCGACAAACTCGGTGAGCATGAACTCGCCGTCCAGCAGGCTCTCGTTGTTGTTGGCCACATCGGCGGTGATGCGGTCCAGGTACACGGCCTGGACCTTGCTGAGCGTCTCGGCAGCCTGACGGCAGTACTGCGACAGGTCGGGGTGGGCCTTTTTCCAGTTGATCAGCTCGGCCTGCCGCTGCCGCTGCGTGGCGTTTTGCCCAGCGATAAACTCTTCGAGCAGCTCGTTCTGCCGCTCGATACTGGTCAACATCTGCCGCAACAGAATCAGGTGCTCGTCCCCCAGCGAACCGCTGACCTGCTGGCCCATCGCTCCTCCGGTCACGTCGACTTGCGTGTAGAGATGGTCAGCGGGGTTCGGTTTCTTCGACATCCTGGGCCGCTCCTAACGAACAATGGATTTCCAGCAACACCGGGGCTTTCCCGAGCCCCAGAGATGACAGGTGAGCCGTTTCCTTGAGTCTAAGGGACACTCCCCAGGTTGCAAGCGAAACTGGGTCGATTCCCCAAGTGAGTCTCAGCAAACTAGCCAAAATCGGCGTCAACCACCCTGCTCGCCGCGGTGACCCCTCGGCCCCCGAGCACAGGACCCGGGGCATGTTAGTGAACATGCTGCCAGCACGACCAGGGCAACTTCAAGCTCACGGGCGGGAGTTTGCGAGCCGCACCGATCGCGGATCCTGCGTTCCCACGGCC
>JBJHDE010000431.1:0-5211 GCA_050486385.1 Planctomycetales bacterium
GCGATGCCCTGACGCAGTGGTGCGCGGGTCTGTTGGACCTGGGCTACCGCGGCGAGATGGAATGCATCGTGGCCAAGATTTTTGGCAGCGAGGCCCAGAAGGAAGCCGCCATTGAACTGCACATGAAGACGCACGGCGGCCGCTCCTTCTTGGAGGGCCACCTGTTTGGCGACAACGTGCATGAGTTTCTCGCCCCCTGCATCTACGAGGGCGAAGGCGAGATGCTGGGCATGGCCTTCTTCAAGAGCCTGGTCAAACACCATGGCCGGACCTACTTCGAACCGATCGGCAAGACCCTGGCGGCCAAGAACATCCGTAAGCCTAACCTGGCCAATCCGTTCCACATGCTGGCCTTGGCCGGTCCGCTGAGCCGTTATGCCGGCTGGTGGTTCGGGCAACGCCTGGGACTGGGCCGCTCGCCAGGTCTGCCCGTCATGCCTCATCGGTTGCGAGTCCACGCCGAGTGGGCCATGGACTTTCTGCGGGGCAGCCGCTTCGAGATCTCGGCCGCTATGCGGAAGCACCAGCTCAAGCTGGCCGACCGCCAGTGCCGCATGGCCGAACTCAGCAGCCGGGTGCAGACCGCCATTGTGGTGCTGGTGACCTGTCTGTATGCCTCGCAGCAGACCGACGCGTCCATCACCCTGGCGGCCGAGTGCCTGGCCGAGCGGCTCCGCAATCAGCTTAGCGGTCAACGGCCCAGTGACGCCTACTTCCGTCGGATGGGCGAACTGGGGGCCCTGATCGCCGAGCAGGGCTTCGCCGACTTGCAGCGGGTTCCCGAGGGCGAGATCCTCATGCCGTACGAGGCCTGATGCCCAGGCCCCAGCGGCCCGATCCCACCATGTCGACTCCCTCCCGGGCCCGTCGAACCGAGTTCCCCGGCCAACAGGCCCCAGGAACTCGGGTCGGCGGGCCCGATGCGTTGCCGTCGGTCTGCCAATCCCTCGGTTGCCCGCCAACGCCAGGGGGCCCTTGGGCATCCCGACAGCGGTGGACGCGCAGTTGCCGATTCCCGTGCGATTCGCGAGAAAAGCCGCCGTCGATCTGGTCCCCTGCAATGGCCAGGGTTGGCAAATCGCCCCCAACTGCCATGAATACCGCGAGACTGTCCCCAGCCCGCCGAGGCGTTTGCTTGCTCGTCGGGCGATGAGGACCTACAATTAGCTAGCTACCGAATCATCCCGGGATAGCGAAGTTTTGGGGACCTATGGGTGGAGCCTGACCCCCGAGCATCTTGCGAAAGCGTGCTGATCTGTTATGAGGCTCTGCGGGACGTCTTTCTGAGCGCGAAGGTGGTCCAGGCATTCTTTCCGTTGGCATCGAGGCGAGAGGTTGCTGCACTACGATTTTGAAGAGAGCGTGGGGTGGTGGGTGACCCGCACCTCGCTGGCCTACCACCGAGCGCTGAACGACGAACTCTCGCCGCATGGCGTGACGTTTCGTCAGACCCAGGTGCTGGGGTGGCTGGCGATGGACGGCACCATGAGCCAGGTTGAATTGGCCGCCAAGATGCAGATCGAACCGCCTACCCTTGTGGGCATCCTCGATCGCATGGAACGCGACGGGTGGATCGTGCGTCGCGTATCGGCCACCGACCGCAGAAAGAAAATGATCGACGTCGGCCCCCGGGCCGAGCCGGTTTGGGAACGCATCGTCGCCTGCGGGCGTCGGGTGCGGGCCCGGGCCACCGAAGGGATGTCGCCCGAGGAAATCGCGGACCTGAAGCGATTGCTGGGTGTGGTGCATGCCAATGTGACCCGCGAGGTCGATGCCTCGCTGAACATCATGGACTCCGCCGCCAGCGAACCGCTTCCGCCCCGCCCTCAGGCCGGCTGACCCCGAGGCCGCCGGAGCCCTCGGGCCGGCTGTCGACGATTCGAGTGTGCCGCCGCGGGGCCCTGGCCTCTGGGGCGGCCGTCAGGATTTGGACTCGCACCTGAAGCGCCCCGGCCCAGAAAACGCCCCATGCCCCAGCAATACGTTTGCCTGCTTGTTGTCCTCGTCGCGATGATTGCCACTCCCAGCACGACGGCCCTGGCCCAGTCGGCCGACGGCGTGCCGGTGCATGTGGCCCGCGTAGTCGAAGAATCCGTGGCCAGTGGCAATGCGTTCGTGGGCACCGTGACGCCGCTGCGTCGGGCGGTGATTGGCAGTGCCGTTGACGGCCGCGTTGTGCGATTTCCCCTTCGTGAAGGCATGCGGGTTGAAGCCGGCGGTACGCTGGCCCAGTTGCTGACCGAGACGATCAGCCTGGAACTGCGCGCCGCCAAGGCCGAACTCGATTTGCGGCAAGAGGAACTCAACGAACTGAAAGCCGGAAGCCGGTCCCAAGAAATTGCCCAGGCCAAGGCCCTGATGGAGTCGGCCCGAGCCGCCGAAGATCTGGCCAAAAGCAACCTGCGGCGAACCCAAGAACTGTACAACCGGGGCGCCACGACCGAGAACTCGTTGGAGATCGCCCGGGCCGAGGCCGCCAACGCCCGCGAGACCTTCCGCGAACGGGAAGCCGCCTTCCACCTGGTCGAAGAGGGCCCGCGGACCGAGCAAATCGCCCAGGCCGCCGCCCGGGTGGCCATTCAGGATGCGTTGGTGCGGCGACTCGAAGACCAGATTGCCAAGCACACCATCATCTCGCGGTTCGATGGCATTGTGGTGGCCGAGCACACCGAAGAAGGCCAATGGGTCAAGCAGGGCGACCTCGTGGCCGAAGTCGTGGCCCTCGACGAAGTCATCGTGCGGGTGCAAGTCTTGGAATCGCAGATTCCCCACATCGCCAAAAACGACCCGGTCACCGTCATCGTGCCGGCGCTTCCCGATCAAGTGTTTGAGGGCTACGTCGAACAGATTGTCCCCCAGGCCGATGTGCGGGCGCGGACCTTTCCGGTGCGGATTCGGGTGGCCAATCACCTGCACGACGGCGTCCCCGAGCTGAAAAGCGGGATGCTGGCCCGGGCCACACTCGCGACCGGTCCGCGGGTCCAGGCCATGTTGGTTCCCAAGGATGCGCTGATCCTGGGTGGCCCCCGACCGCGGATCGCCGTGCTGACCAGCGACGATCCGCAGGCGGCCTCCAGCACGGTGCGGCTGGTGCCGGTGGAATTGGGCATTTCAACCGACGGCCTGATTCAAGTGACCGGCGACGTGAAGGCCGACCAGCGGGTGGTGATCCGTGGGAACGAGCGGCTCCGCGAGGGCCAGCCCGTGCGGGTCATTCACACCCATGTGCCCGCGCCCAGCGTATCGCAAGCCCCGTGACGCGTTTGACCTGCAAGCGGAATCGCCAGCCAGGCCCACACGCACTGGCCGCCAGCGTCTCGCCTGCAAACGATTCATGCGACAGATCGAGCCCCGGCCCCGAGTGACACCATGCATCTGATTGATGCGTTTGTAAAAAACCCCGTCAAGATCAGCGTGGGCGTGTTGCTCGTGGCCCTGTTCGGCGTGGTGTCGTTGTGGCAGATGCCCATGCAACTGACGCCCGAGGTCGAAACGCCCACGATCACCATCGAGACCCGCTGGCGGGGCGCCAGTCCGCACGAGATTGAACGCGAGATCGTGCAGAACCAGGAGGAGCAGCTCTCGGCCGTCGAGGGCGTGACCAAGATGTCCTCGGAGAGTGCCGACTCGCGGGGAACGATCAGCCTGGAGTTTGCCGTCGGGACCGATATGCAGCAGGCCGTGGTCGATGTGACCCGCCGGCTGGAACAGGTCCGCGATTACCCCGAGACGGCCGACAAGCCCGTGCTGGCCCTGGCGAATTCCTCGGATCGCCCCATCGCCTGGTTTATCCTCTCGGGCCAGCGCCCGTCGCCCGAGCAGCTTGAGGACTTCGTCGCCGAGTTCCCTCAGCACCGCGAAGCGATTGACGGCGTACTGCGGGCACACAACGCGGGGCTGGCCATGCTGCGACTCCGCACGCTGGCCGAGTCGCACAGCGAGGCCCAGCGGCTGCTGCCGCCGCCCGAGTTGGAAGTCATCAAGATGCGGCGCTTCGCCGAGGACGAGATCGAGGCCCAACTCGAACGCGTGCCGGGCGTCAGCCAGGCCAACGTCATGGGCGGCCTCGAAGACGAGATGCAGGTGATTGTCGATCCCGAGCGGTTGGCCGCCCGGGGGCTCACCGTGACCGAGGTTCGCGATGCCCTTCGCGGCCAAAACGCCGATGTCTCGGCCGGCGATTTCTGGGAAGACAAGCGGCGGTGGGTCGTACGGACCATTGGCCAGTTTCGCACGGCCGAGCAAGTGGCCGATCAACTGCTCAGCATCGTGGACGGTGCGCCGGTGTACGTCCGCGACGTGGCCGAGGTGCGTCATGGCTTTAAGAAACCCGACGGCCTGGTGCGGCGGTTCGGCGAAGCCGCCGTCGCCCTGAACGCCATCCGCGCGACCGGTGCCAACGTGTTGGACGTCATGCAGGGGCTACGCGAGACCGTCGACGAACTCAATCGCGATGTCCTGGGCCCCAAGGGCCTGGTGCTGACCCAGGTGTACGACGAGACCGACTACATCTACTCGGCCTTGGACTTGGTGCAAGACAACATCTTTGTCGGTGGCTCGCTGACGTTCATTGTCTTGATTTGCTTCTTGCACCTGGGACCCCGGGCGGTGGTGTTCATCCCGCTGATCGCCCTGTCGGCGTTGGCGGCGGCCTTTGTGTCGGGCTGGTTCTTCGTGCTGTCGCTGGCCTTGATGCTGGGCGCGGGATTCTGGTTTGCCCGCGGTGCCCTGGTCGTGGGGCTGGCGATTCCCATCAGCATCATAGGTACCTTCCTGGTGTTGGGCTTGCTGGGCCGCAGCCTGAACGTCATCAGTCTGGCCGGCCTGGCCTTTGCCGTGGGCATGCTGGTCGACAATGCGGTGGTCGTGCTGGAAAACATCTATCGCCGCTACACCAGCCTGGGCGAAGCCCCGCTGCAGGCCGCCGTGCGGGGCACCCAGGAGGTTTGGGGCGCGGTCGTGGCCTCGACGCTGACGACCATCGCGGTATTTCTGCCGATTGTTTTTGTTCAGCAAGAAGCCGGCCAGCTTTTTCAGGATATCGCCTTGGCGATCAGCGCCGCCGTGGGACTGTCGCTGATTGTCTCGGTCACGGTCATTCCCACGGCCGCCGCCCGGCTGCTGCCCAAGCAGCGGCGCGATTCGCACCCGTCGGGCCCCCGTGGAGAGACGCCACCGCCCCACGAGATCAACGGTCACGGGCCACGCTCC
>JBJHDE010000432.1:0-5200 GCA_050486385.1 Planctomycetales bacterium
CTTCTACCCTCTGAGAAAAGTGTCAGCCCCCGCCGAGCGGATTCCCTGTGCCGGGCAGCGTTGAGAGTGGCCCGCCGTTGGGTGAGGCGAAGGCCGCAACTGCGCCATCGCTGTCTTGAGAGACGATTGATCCCTGCGCAAGTCTTCGTACAGTGCGGAGACCAGACGGCTTGCTACCTGTCTTCAAGCCCAACGGACAAAGCATCTTGAGTCACGCGACTGATTCGGCATCAATCGCCGGAATCAGGAGAACGAACCGCCAAGACGCGAAGAGCGCGAAGAGGGGGCATATCGTCTTCGCGCGCTTCGTGTCTTCGCGGTTCAACGTGTTTTTCGGTCCTGAGTCTCCCAATGCCTCTTGGCTTATTCGTAAACTTTCGCAGCAACGGCAATACAGTGCGGAGACCAGACGGCTTGACCCGTGTCGTCAAGCCCAATGGACAAACCATTCCGAGTCACGCGACTGATTCGGCATCAATCGCTGAAATCAGGAGAACTACTGATCCCTGCGCAAGTCTTCGAACAATGGGGAAATCCGTCAGTTAGCCCGCTGTTGTCAAAGCCCGCTGGTCAAACCCCTTCGAGCCACGCGACCCATTCTGCATTGACTCTTGGAATCAGAAGGAACTCACCGCCAAGACGCGAAGGTGGGGCACGACATCTTCGCGCTCTTCGTGTCTTCGTGGTTCAACAGGTTTCCCGTTCAGAGTCTCCCGGTACCGCTTGCCTTGTTCGTCAACTATCGCAGGCAACGGAAACCGCCAAGACGCGAAGAGGGGGCATGTCGTCTTCGCGCTCTTGGCGTCTTCGCGGTTCATAATTTTTTCCGTGGCGAGTCTCCCGGTGCCTCGGGGCATGTTCGTCAACTCGTGCGGGTCGCGGTAGCCAATGCGGCATCGCGCAACAGTTCCCACGGGATGCCTTTGGTGGAACCCGCGTTCAAGGCCGCCAAGCGCCAGTCGAGGACAACCTCCCATTCCAGACCGCTGCCGACCCTCGTACCAGGCGTAGGCCTCGGCGAGGTCTTGCTCGACCTCCGGTGCAATGATCAATCTAGCGGTCATGGCAACTGCGACCTCTTTGTTTCACTTCGTCCCAGTGGAGTCCCGAGGCGGGATGCTGCATCAGGTTGGCCTCTCTGCGGGCCAGCTCTTCTCTCTGCCAGTCATGGACCGGGACCGCTTCGGGAGTCGCGGCCAGATCATTCCATAAATCCTCCACCAGTTGGAGCTTTTCCGACGGTGTCAGGTCAAAAATTGACGGCCTGTCAGGAATCACCTGAACTCCTCCTGCCATGATCGTCAAATGATGAATCAACGTGCGGGTTCGACCGGGACTCCCACACCCCAGGCGGCCATCGCGAACACGCCGGTCAGGTATGCGAACGTGACCAAAAACAGCACATCGAAGAACGGGTACTGACGCCGCTTATCCGGGCTATAGTAGCAAAGTTGCACTCCCAGCCGTAAACCCCAGAAGACGGCCAGGAAACCGCTCATGCCGCGACCGAGGCCCGACCCGTCGAGCAGCTCTTGAGGATACAGCAAGCAGCTCAGGCCGAGGCCGACGACGATGACCATGATGAAGGCATTTTGCACCCAGAACACCTGCCGGACCGATTCGGGCACCCCTGCCAGGGCCTCGGAATAGCGGAGCATCCGGACTGCGAAGACATTCGCCGAGGCGATGCCAAGTTGCAGGACCCCCGCGACTATGATGAGCGATTCCACACGGCCACCCTCGCCTGGTGAAACCCAGTCCAGCGGCCTCCGCGCCGAACCTGGTTGTCGATTGTTTCCGTCTCTCGCCGGGAGGCCACACACTCAGCCAGCCCATGGATGAAGTGGGAACTCGCACAGGTGCTTGCTCCCGCGTCACGGCTTGTTCTATCGAGACAGGACGCGAAGCTTACTCACAGGCCACCTCGACCTGCGTGACAAACACCTCCTCTCCCAGGCGCTCTTGGATTTCGCCGGGGGAGGCACATTCAAAAAACAGCTCGAGCGCCTCGCGGAGGTTGTCGCGGGCGGCCTCGATGGTGTCACCTTGGCTGGCGACGTCCAAATCCGGGCAAAGGGCCACGAACCCATCTCCTTCTCGGTGAATCACCGCCGTCATTCGCTTGATCATCGTCTCTCCAGAACCTGGCGCTCGTCTCGGACATCAAATCGGCACGTTCCACTGGTCTCGGCAAAAGAAACGACACAGGAGGAATCGAGTCGTTTCGGACAGCCATTTCGCAACTTGAAATCGTCAAAACCTACGCACCCAAAAACACAATGACAAGCTCATGCGATCGAACGTAGCAACTTGTCGCTCTCCCAGGCGCTCTTGGATTTCGCCGGGGGACGCACATTCAAAAAACAGCTCGGGTCCAACGCTGGGATTTCTCTGCAATTGGGTCAATCGTGAGTCTGCGTGCTCAGGTCATCCTGAACTTCATCGGCTTCGCTTTCCTGCGAAACCGGTGGTGCCGCCCGCTTCTGTCGAATCGTCTGACGAGCCTCCGCATGGGATTGGCCAGATTTTCGTAGTGAATCGTATTCCCATGTTTCCAGCAGGGTCAGTCCCCACAATTCTGGCCGGGTAACTTGCCGCCATATCGAGCAACCGGTTGAGAATGGGATCAACAGCGTTGCCAGCACACAAACCACAAGCAGTTTCGATCGCATCTCGGCCTCCAAGTCATCGCATTTCAGCCTCCAAGTCGAGGCGGGAAGGATAGTGGATTTGAGATGGAGCGTTAACCCGGATTTGGTGGCTGCTAGCAATTCATCATGACGGCAATTTCCTCACATGCGGCCTCAAATTCGCGGCAGAGGAACTTGGCAAGTCGGACAACTCGTTCCGAGGCTGACCCGCGGACGTTCCGTCGGCCAACCCGGTTGCGGCCGACTACCCAGTCGCCCGGCCTTGACCGGCTGGCCGCGGGCCGGACTGGTTCAGTCTAACGCTCAACCAGCCGCCGAGCCAGTTTGACCGGCCGCGACCCGGTCGGCCCGATTTCTCTGGCATAGCGGGGGTTGTAACGGACCGCTGGGGGCGGGATGGTCGGGCGAGTGAAACGGAGAACCTCGATGGGGAGTGGCTGAGATGCGGTGCCAAGCGGTGTGTGTGGTGGCGATGCTGTGGGGTGGGCTTGTGATCTCGGCCGAGGCCCAGCCTCAGCCCAAGCCCGACGAGGTGCAAACGTACAAGCGGCTGGGTGAGGTCGAGCTGGCCTTGCATATCTTCCGACCCCAAGGCGAGGCCGACGAGCCGCGGCCGGCGATTGTGTTCTTCTTCGGCGGTGGCTGGACTCAGGGAACGCCCTCGCAGTTTTATCGCCAAAGCCGGCAACTGGCCGATCGCGGCATGCTGGCCGTGTGTGCCGACTACCGGGTTCGCAGCCGGCACCAGACGACGCCCGCCGAAAGCGTGGCCGATGCGAAAAGCGCGGTGCGTTACCTCCGCCAACACGCCCAGCGGCTGAACATCGACCCCGAGCGGATTGCCGCCGGCGGCGGTTCAGCGGGCGGACACCTGGCCGCGGCGACCGCGACCGTGCCGGGATTCGAGGGCGAGGGATTTTCCTCGGCCGACGAGGCTTTGGACATCAGCAGCCGTCCCAATGCCCTGGTCCTGTTCAACCCCGTGACCGATCCGGCGGCCCTGGGCCGTGGGCTTGCCGGGCGATTTCCCGACGCCCGCAAGCTGTCGCCGCTGGCCCATGTCGGGCCGGGGCAGCCGCCGACGATTCTGTTCCACGGCACCGCCGACACAACCGTGGGCTTTGACACGGCCAAGGCCTTTACCGAGGCCATGCAGGCGGCCGGCAACCGCTGCGAGCTGGTGTCCTTCCCAGACGCCGGCCATGGCTTCTTCAACCGCGGCCAGCCCTTCACGCAAACTCTCGAAGCCACCGACCGCTTTTTCGTCGCGCTGGAATGGATCCTCCCGCGCTGAACGGCGTCGCTCGCAAGTCGCAACCCGCTCACTCCTCGGTGTCGGCTTCGGGGGCGGTTTGATCAGCGGGCTCGGCAGGCGGGGCGGTTTCCTCGGGCGCGTCTTCGTCGGTCGGTTCGGGCGCGGTGGGCTCGCTGGGTTCCGCTGGCTCCGGGGGTGCAGGCGACTCCGGGGGGGTGGCCGTGTCCGGTGTTTCGCTCGGGGCCGCGGGTGGGGCCGGTGGCTCGGGGGCGGCTTCGGGCTGTTCGAGCACTGGGCGGAGGATCACGGTCACCGGCGTCAGCAGCGGGGGGATCCGCTCCTTGAAGGCCTCGAACATCAACTCGGCCGCCTCGGCGCTGCTCTCGACCGGCACATCGATCATGGCCGAGGGAAAATTCGACACGCACACCACATCGCCCTGTTCGGCATCGTACTGGATCTGCCCGTTGGGCTCGCGACGCAACATGCTGCCACCAAACAAGAAAGGCTGCTCTAAGACGGTTTGCGTGCGAATTTTGCGTACCCAGTCCTGGCCGCGGACCCGCTGAGGCTTGCCCGCGGCGTCGATCCACTCGAACTCGACGGCGATTTCGGTCCCCGTCACGGGTTGGAACTCGGGTTGGAAGGTGGCCGGCCGACCCGTTTCGGCCCCCAAGGCCAACAGCCCGGCATGGATGATGTAGGCATTGGAGCGCACCGCGACGATGGATTCGTGGGTCTTGCCCCCTTCCAGGGTGACCAGCATCTCCAATTCGCCTTCGTTCAGGCACACAAAACCCGCGATGTGCATCTCCCGTTTCTCGGGATCGATCCACACGTCGTGGTCGGGGGCCAGCCGCTTGAGCTTGGGATTCTGCTGCGTGGGGTCCGACACCCGGGTGCCGTCGGCTTCTTGGGCCCACGAGGGAGGAACCAGGGTCAGCAGCACCAGAGCGATGAAGCAAAGACACCGGGACATGGCGGTTTCCGGAGGGTTGGCGATGGCGGAGACAGGGGGCTGCGACACGGAACTTCTCATCGACCCCCGCGAATGCCAGGCAAGCGGTTCCCTGCGGGCCCTGGGGTTGTTGTTCGGGAGTCCCAGTCGTCCGCGTTCGCATTCTTCGGCAGGGATCATTAGGATAGCCCATCCTCGGCCCCGACACCAACTCTTGCCCGCTCGCCCGTGAACACCCAGCCTCCGGATCGCCTGACCTGGCACGCCAGCGTTGCCGCCGATCAACGTCGAAGTTTCGGCCCGCTAGAATCCTCTGAGCAATGGACCGCCTGGACC
>JBJHDE010000433.1:0-5188 GCA_050486385.1 Planctomycetales bacterium
ATTTGGGTCGGGGCAACGCCTGAGGTGGCGCGCTTGTTTCCCGACATCGATTTCACTTGGAAGCATCCTGAAGAAATCTTGATCGCCGCCAACGATAAGCACCTGGTGATCGCGGGCCGCGACCGCTGGGATCCGGACCGGCTGGTGGTTGAAGGTCGCCACACCAAGATCCAAGGCAGGCAGTTGGAGTATGGCACCGCCAACGCGGTTTCCACCTTTTTGCAAGATCACCTGGGGATCCGCTGGTTCTGGCCGGGGGAATTGGGCGAAGACGTGCCTTCGACCAAGCGTGTGGCCCTGGCCCCGTTCGTGAAACGCTACCATCCCAAGATCCGTAGTCGATCGACCGTGCTGCGGATGTCGGCCCTGGGCCACCGTGGCTACGGACAGTCGCACGACTGGGTCCGTCGGCAGCGGCTCCAGCTCGATAGTCTGGAGTTCGGCGGCGGTCACGCGTTCAGCGATTGGTTCGATCGATTTCACAAGGATCATCCCGAGTGGTTCGCCTTGCAGCCCGACGGCACCCGCAGCGGTTGGCCCAATCCCCGCACGGCTAAGCTGTGCCAAGGCAATCCCGAGGTCTGGCAGCAGTGGCTCAAGGATGTGGAAGCCCAGCTCGAGGACGATCCCAACCGCGTGGTGTTCAACGCATCGCCCAATGATGGCTGGGCCAGTGGCCATTGCATTTGTGAACTGTGTACGGCCTGGGATCATCCCGACGGCGAGCCGCGGCGGTTCTCGTGGCAGGGCCATAGCGAGACCCGCCCTGCGCTGTCGGATCGTGATATCACCTTTGCCAACACCCTGGCCAAGCTGCTGAAAGAGAAATATCCCGACCGCGACTACTACGTGTTGATGATGGCCTACGGCCACTCGCGGCCGCTGCCGGTCGAGGCCCGTCCGGCCGAGAATGTGATTGTCGCCAGCGTGGCCAACTTCCTGGGACGGGCCAACCTGGAGGATCGTGGTTCACCCCACGAGACGACGCACCGCGCCCAGTTTGAAGCCTGGGCCCAGGCGGCTCCTCACGTGGCCTGGCGACCCAACACGGGTAGCCCCGCCGGCTGGCAACACGGCTTGCCCGATCTGTCCACCCAGCAAACCATCCGCGACTTCCAGCTCGTGGGACAGAGCGGCTGCCTGGGCATTTATATCGATACCGTTTGGGAACACTGGGCTACCCAGGGCCTGCAATACTATGTGATGGCCCACCTGACCTGGGACCCCGACACCGACACCGACGCCTTGCTGGACGACTACTACCAACGCGCCTTCGGACCCGCCGCCGACGACGTGCGGGCGTACTTCGAGACCATCGAAGCCGCACGCATGGCCTTTGTCGACGAGCACGGCTACGGCGCCGGCGTGTTTCACTTTCCCTTGCTGTTCACGCCCGAATTGCTGCGGCAAGGCACGGAGCACCTGGATCGGGCCGACGCCCGCCTGACCGATGCCCCCGAGATTTACCGTCAGCGGGTGGCTTTCGTCCGCGCCGGGTGGACGCACACCCGGTTGCTCATGGAGACCATCCGGCTGATGGCGGGCTATTGGAAAACCCGCGACGAGGCCATCGCCGCAAGGGTGCTGGCCAATTGGCGGCAGCTTGAGCAGATTCCCCGCGATGTGCCCTACAGCATCAACTGGGGACCGCTGCGGCCGACGACCTCGCGGATGATTGGCCTGCACCCCGCGCACGACGGACCGCCCCGGCGGGCCAATATCCCACCGGACCTGGATCTGGAGTGAAACGCCGGTGGGCTCAGCGTCGCGGTCGTGGTGCGGGTTTGTCGAGCGGAATGAGCGGAAACTCCTCCGAGGGCGTCCGCTCGGTGGCCATCAGCCGTTCCATCTGGGCGACGATCTCGGGGTGATCCTCGGCGATGTTGTGTTGCTCGCCGATGTCCTCGGCCAGATTGTATAGCTCGATCGTCAGATTGCCGCGATTCATTCCTTGCCGCACGGCCTTGAAGTCCCCCACCCGCACCGACTGCTGACCGCCATAGCCGGGGAATTCGCGATAGAGGAAGGGCCGATCCGGCTGCGACTTGCCCAACAGCGTGGGCGCCAGGCTGATGCCGTCAATCTCGCGGGGCGTGGCGGCTGATCGCCCGACCAATTCCAGCAGCGTGGGCATCCAGTCTTCAAACCCGCTGACCCGATCGCTCTCGCTGCCGGCCGGCACGCGGCCGGGCCAACGCACGATGGTGGGCACGCGGACGCCGCCTTCATACAACGAGCCCTTCAAGCCCCGCAGCTCACCGACGCTCTCGAAAAACTCGTAGTCCACCTCCTGCTTCAGGTGCGTCGTGCCATTGTCCGAGGTGAACACCACGATGGTATTATCCGCCAGACCCAATTCGTCGATCAGGTCCAACACCCGGCCCAGGTAACGATCCATGCGAGTGATCATCGCGGCGTAAGCCGCCCGGGGCGTGAAGTGCGGCGTGTAGCCCGAACGCTCGCGGGTGAACGGTGGGTCGTTCCAGCCGAGTTCGAGATAGGGTTCCAGTTCTTCGTCGGGCACATGCAGCGCGACGTGGGGAATGATGGTGGGATAGTACAGAAAGAAGGGGCGGTCGCGGTTCTCGCGGACGAAGCGCAGGGCCTGCTCGTTGATGCGATCCGGGGCGTAATCCTGACCCTGGAAGGGGCGATAACTCTCCGGGTCTTGGGGATCGGCCCCGGGTGCCAGACCCGCATGGCCCGGCACCGGAGGATCGTTCTTCAGAGGAAACCGCCGGCGGTCATCCCACAGCGAGGCCGGATAGTAGCTGTGTGCCACCGACTGGCAGTTGTAGCCGAAGAAGCGGTCCAGCCCCTGGTTGAGCGGTTCGCCAGTCGACCCCGGGCCGCCCAGCCCCCACTTGCCAAATCCCCCGGTCACATAGCCCTGCTGCTGGAGCAGCTTGGCCAGGGTCACCGCATCGGCGGGTAAGGGCCATTGGCCCTCGGGCGGGGTGCCGCGGTTGTTACGAACCCAGGCATGGCCGGGATGGCGACCGGTCATCAGCACGCACCGCGAGGGGGCACACACGGCGTTTCCCGCATAGTGCTGGGTCAGCCGCAGGCCCTCTTCGGCCAACGTGTCGAGTCGCGGCGTGCGAATCTTCTTCTGTCCGAAGCAGCCCAGCTCGCGGTAGCCGATGTCATCGGCCATGAAGAACACGATGTTCGGCAGCCGCGGCTGGTCCTCCTCGGCATCGGCCGACCCCGATGCCAACAGACTCCCCGCCGCCAGCAGACCCACCGCCGCCATCCAACTTCGCAAGAAATGCCTCGGGCGTGCCATCATCAGGAGTCTCTCGGATCGCGAAAAGTGCCAAGTCCACCAGCCCCAACCCGGCCGATTATCCTTCCGCCCACCCCGCCGGTCAAACTTCCGCCCCCGTTCCCCGCCTGAAACGCCGCAATTTCCTGGCAAGCCAGGGGCTGCTAATAGCCCATAAGGATGGAGTTATCCAGCCTCCCCTACACGTGCAGGAATTCTGTTGACGTGCGGGGTAGGCAACTCCAAGATGGGTGGGGAAGTTTTGGCAAGGATTGGCGGCCTACTCTTTTGGCGTGTTGGACGGCTCTTGGGAGTAGGGCCGCTCGCATCTCCCCACATCCATTGAGAGTTTTCTATGTCTGACGCATCCGCGTAAGGCAGGCTTCCGCCAGTCAGGAGCCCGGTCCAATGACAACCTCGCCAGCGGGAGTGCTGTCAAAAAGTCACTTCCGCATGTTCCTAAAGAACATCTTGAGGAGGATCGCCTGCTGGTCATGACCGAAACTGTTCATGGTGAGGCCGGCCCACCGGATCGGAACGAGAAAGCAGAAAACACTGGATCTCTATGTGCTCGCGCTTGCATGAAATTGTTGAAGGTTAACAAGCTGTGCCATTTTCGGAAATTTAAGCTGATTCCAGACGGAATAACCAACCAAACCCGATCGCATGTGGTGAGTGGCTGGACAACTAATCGAAGTTCCGGAGTCGACATTCTCTTTTTTGAGAGGGCTTGCAATGGTTCGCTTTACGAACGTTTTTTGCCGTGACTTGATGTTTTTCTCGGCAATTCTTCTGTCGAGTGGCATGATGTTGACTAGTCATTGTGGGAACGTACTTGCCCAGCAAGTTGATTTCTCATTTGAAGGCCAGGTTCAAAACGGTGTGCCTGCTCCGTGGCAGCTACATGTGCATCGTAGAGGTAGGGGCGCGGCAGCTACTTTTCCGCAGGATCCGAATCGAGGAAAGGTTGTTCGTCTTGTTGCAGATCGATCGTCGTTCTTTCTGCATGATCGGACTAGGCCAGTCGATCCGGCTCAGCACCCTTGGTTGAGTTGGGCATGGAAAGTTGATCAGCACCCGAATGGTGGAGATGTTCGAGCTAGAAGTGATCAGGCTGCGCAGGTGTTGATAGTGTTCGATGAGAAGACGTGGATTCGGCAGCATACTATTTCCTATATTTGGGATTCTCAGGCTCCAGTGAATCAGTGGTTTGATGATAATACTGTTGTTGCTAGAGTTCGAGCGTTGGTGCTTGATAGTGGCAATGCGAATCTCGGCGACTGGAGGGAGCACCGGCGGAATATCGTGAACGACTATAAAGCTGCCTTTGACGCACAGCAGGTGCCAAAGGTTCTTGGTGTGATAGTTCAATGTAATGCCAACAACACCAATAGCCGTGCGGAAGCTTTTGTGACTTCGCTCCGCTTTGCAGCCAATCCACCCGCTGGTGATTGATTGGATTTTTACCTGCAACTGCTGAGGTGCTTGCCAGCTACTCATCGGTTTAGTGATGGAGGCCTTTTCATGCCTTCTGATTCCTGCGAGAGCTGCCGTCCGAATTGCCGCGTGTTGAGTAGCAAATCGCGACCAAGCGACGTGGCCAACCATTGCGGACACAAATAGAGAAAGTCGCGTAAGCCGTGGAGGGTTTTTGTCGACTGATTGGTTTGATTGGGATCAAGGTTATGGTGGTTTTTTCAGTTGGTTGTACATAATCTTGGAGAAGCAGGCATGTTTCGGGATGTCACCTTGCGCGAGTTGGTTGTGTCGACAATAATCGGTTTTGTTGTTCTTGGTGTTATTCCCCTCATTGTTCTATTTCTTGAGTTCCCGGATCGATGGAGTTACTTCGCCCAGATGTACGGCCATTGCTACTACTTCAATCTGGTCATCATGCCGGTCATTGTCTTTTCCGTACAC
>JBJHDE010000434.1:0-2193 GCA_050486385.1 Planctomycetales bacterium
CTCGGCCAGACACCCAGGGTTTCACCCTGGGCTATCATTGGGCCGCCCCTTTGGGGCTTGGGTGGTTGGTGAATGTTCAAATCGTCTGCCGTCGGGGAAAAACGCGCGGAATGCGTGCGACGACAAAGGCGCACACCGTTTCATTAGTAGGAGTTAAGCCATGAAGATCATCGATCCCCACATCCATATGACCAGTCGTACGACCGACGACTATGAGGCGATGGCGGCGGCGGGGGTGGTGGCGGTGATTGAGCCGGCCTTCTGGCTGGGCCAACCGCGGACCAGCGTGGGCACCTTCCAGGACTATTTCAGCAGCCTGGTGGGCTGGGAACGCTTCCGCGCCGCCCAGTTTGGCATCCGCCACTACTGCACGATTGGCCTCAACAGCAAAGAGGCCAACAACGAGGCCCTGGCCGAAGAGGTGCTGGGCATCCTGCCCCTGTACCTGGCCAAAGAAGGCGTGGTTGCCGTCGGCGAAATCGGCTTCGACGACATGACCCCCGCCGAAGAGAAATGCCTGCGGGCCCAGTTGGAACTGGCCAAGGAAGTCGCCCTGCCGGTGATGATCCATACCCCCCATCGCAACAAGAAGCAGGGCACCACCCGCAGCATGGAGATCATCGAGGAACACGAGATTCCTCCCCACATGGTGGTGATCGACCACAACAACGAAGAGACCGTCCGCGAGGTGCTGGACCGCGGCTACTGGGCGGCCTTCACCATTTACCCCAAGACCAAGATGGGCAACGAACGCATGGTCGCCGTCGTCCAGCAATACGGCGGCGAGCGGATCATCGTTGATAGCTCGGCCGACTGGGGGGTCAGCGACCCGCTGGCCGTCCCCAAAACCGCCCGACTGATGATCGAACGGGGGGTGCCGCCCGAGGATGTCGATTTGACCTGCTACCGCAACGCCCTGAGCGCCTATGGCCAGAGCGGGCAATTCAACGAAGAGGACTGGCTCCAGCCGGCGGCCATCGATCAGCGGATCCTGTTCGAGGGCAACAGCGTCCTCCGCGGCCAAGAGCCCCGCATCGACGAGCCCGCGCCCGCCAGCGAACTCATCGAGTGAGCCGTTGGCGATCCGCCCCCAGGCCATCCACAAGCAGGGGGCACCACCTACTCGCACGGGTGGTTCCTCCCGCGATTGTTTCACGTGAAACAATTGTTCAGGTGTTTGGTCGCGCCGGCGATTGTTCGACCGGGGTCCTCGTAAGCCATTGAACAGCAGTAAGTTACGTGGGGCTGGGATGCTGCGCCACACACTGGTGGACAAGCCACCAGTGCCACGAACGTCGTGTGCGAGATTCGAGGGGATCAGTAGACCCTCCCGCGATTGTTTCACGTGGAACAATTGTTCAGGTCGTCGGGGTCGGTTGACCCATGGTGTTGGGGGTGACGTCTTTCGGGGTCACCCCCAGCAGGTCGTGGGCGGCCAAGCAAATTTCAGACCGTGGCGTCCCTTGCCAAAGCCCCCCGCGAACGGTTAAAATCCCCGATTCTCGCCACTGCCGGACCGAGCAAGGGCTCGACTATCCGGGGGGTACGCGAGTCGTGACGCATTTTGTGGAGCACCACCGGTGTTCGAGTCACTCCAAGAGGGCCTGAAGCGCGCGTTCAAGAGTGTCGCCGGTCGCGGTAAGCTGACCGAAGCGAACATGCGTGACAGTCTGCGCATGATCGAGGAAGCCCTGCTGGAGGCCGACGTCAGCTACGACGTGGCCAAGGCTTTCCTCAAGGACATCCGCCAGGAAGCCCTGGGCGAGAAGGTGCTGACCAGTCTCAAGCCGGGCGAGCAACTGGCCGGGCTGGTCTATAAGCGGATGGTCGAATTCATGGGGCCGGTCGATCCGTCGATCCCCATGCGAAAAAAGCCGACCGTGCTGATGATGTGCGGTCTGCAGGGCTCCGGCAAAACCACGACCTGTGGCAAGCTGGCCAAGCTGATTGTCGACCGCTCCAAGGAGCAGCCCGCCAAGGAGCAGCCCGCTCCTTCCGAGGCGAAGCCTGCGACCGCCCGGACAGGACCCAAGGCCGACGCCCCGGCGCGCCAGCGGAACCGGCAACCTCAGCAGCCGCGTTCTCCCCGCCCTGCCAAGCCTGCCAGCGACGCGATCGACGTGAGCGATGCCGCCGACCCGACGTCGGTGACCTCGCAACCCACGAGTGAGGACGGGTCGGCGCCTTCCACGC
>JBJHDE010000434.1:2203-5180 GCA_050486385.1 Planctomycetales bacterium
ACCGCTCCAAGGAGCAGCCCGCCAAGGTGCTTCTGGTGGCCGCCGACTTGCAACGCCCGGGTGCCGTCGATCAGTTGACCATCGTCGGTCAGCAAGCCGGCGTGCCGGTGTACACCGAGGCCACCAGTGATCCGGTGCGGGTGTGTACCAATGGCCTGCGGCACGCCAAGGAAATTGGCGCCGACATTGTGATTTTGGATACCGCCGGCCGGTTGCACATCGACGACGAGTTGATGGAGCAGCTCCGCGAGATCGATCGCAAGGTCCAGCCCGATCAAATCTACATGGTGGTCGATGGGGCCACCGGTCAGGATGCCGTTGCCAGTGCCCGGGCGTTTAACGAAGCGCTCAGCCTGGATGGGGTGATCGTCTCGAAGCTGGACGGCGACACTCGAGGCGGGGCGACGTTGTCGGTCAAGCATGTGACCGGCGTGCCGATCAAGTTTGTTGGTACCGGCGAGCGGTTGCTGGACCTGCGGGAGTTTGATCCCGAGGCGATGGCCAGCCGCATTTTTGGCGGTGGCGACCTGGGTTCGATTATCGACCAGGCCAGCCGGGTCATTGAGCAGGACGAGCAGGAGCAGCTTCAAAAGCGGCTGGCCGAAGGCAAATTCTCGCTGAGCGATTACCGTTCGGCGATGAAGTGGATCAAGCGGCTGGGGTCGTTGGGCCGCATCATGGACATGATGCCGATCAACGCCGAGATGCGCGAGGCGATGCGGAGCATCGACAGCGATCGCGAGATGGGGCGGGTCCAGGGCATGATCGACGCGATGACGCCCAAGGAGCGCGAGCAACCCGAGCTGATCGAGCACAGCCGCCGTCGTCGGATTGCCACCGGCAGCGGGGTCGAGCCGCACGAGGTCAACCAGCTCATCAAACAGTTTCACCAGATGAAACCGATGATGACCCTGATGATGAGCCCCGGCCTGAGTATGCGGGACCGGATGGGGGCCATGCAACGCATCATGAGCAATCCCAATGGCCCGCCCAAGGTCAAAGGCAGTACGCGGCAGCAACAGAAAAAGAGCGGCGGTCGCGATAACAAGGCCAAGGCCGTGCGCGAACTGAAGAAGCAATTGAAGAACAAGCGGCGGTAGCGCTGGTCGCGACCGTCGAGTGATTGTGAATAAGCGAGTGCGTGTGTGTGTTCCTGGGGGGCCGCTAGACGACCTCCTGGGATCGTTGTTTCCCTCAACATCCCGAGTCGACACGAGTTCCGATGGTCCGAATTCGCATGAAAAAGATGGGGCGGAAGCACCGTCCCTTTTACCGCATCTGTGCCATGGATGCCCGCAGCCCCCGCGACGGGAAGGCCATCGAGGAGCTGGGGACGTACGATCCGATGATCCCCGACACCGATGCCCGGGTCCGGTTGAACCACGAGCGGGTCAGCTACTGGCTGAGCGTCGGGGCATCGCCCAGCGAGAAGGTGGCGATTCTGATCAAGAAGTACGGGCCCAACGGCACGCATCTTGAACAGCAGAAGGCCGCCCAAGAGAAGGCCGCCGAGCCCAAGAAGGTGCCGCCGCCGCCCAAGCCCGTGCAACTGGAGCGACCCAAGGCCGAAGCCGAAGCCCCCGCCGAAGGTGAAGCGGCTGCCGAGGGCGAAGCCGCCAGCGAAGGCGAAGGCTCCAGCGAGCCGGCCGCCTCGGGCGAGTCCAACTGAACAGGAAAAACGGGAACCATCGTCGCGCGCTTCGGTGCCGTGGTTGAGCCATGCAGTTCGACGTGTTGACGTTGTTTCCTGAGATGTTTCCGGGCTACCTGGGGCAGAGCCTGCTCAAGCTGGCCATACAACGCGGGTTGATCGACGTCCGGTTGCATAACTTTCGCGACTGGACCACCGATAAGCACCGCAGTATCGATGACCGGCCCTTTGGGGGTGGTCCTGGAATGGTGATGATGGTCGACCCGGTGGTCCGTGCCGTCGAAGACGTGCGGGCCCAGGGCGACAACCCTGGCGAGATTGTCTTGCTCACCCCGCAGGGCCGCCGCTGGAGTCAGCCGTTGGTGGAAGAATTTGCCACCCATCGGCGGCTGATTCTGATGTGTGGCCGGTACGAAGGATTTGACGATCGGGTCCGCGAAATCCTCAACCCGCACGAAATCTCGCTGGGAGATTACGTGCTCAACGGCGGGGAGGTCGCGGCCATGGTGTTGATCGATAGCCTGATTCGCCTGGTGCCGGGTGTCTTGGGCGATGAAAACAGTTCACGGGAGGACTCCTTCTCAACCGAAAAACGTTGGTTGGAGTTTCCTCAGTACACGCGGCCCCGGGAATATCGCGGTTATGCGGTGCCCGAGGTCCTGGTCGGCGGCGATCACGAACGGATCGCTCGCTGGCGCGAAGAACAAAGTTTGCAGAGAACACGCGAGCGTCGGGCCGATCTGCTGGAAGGTGGCCCCCATGACCAGCCCACTGACGAGACCAAATCCCAACCCGACTGACCCGCCTGGTGGCCGTCCCAAAGGGCCGCGGCAAGTCGGCTGAACGAATCCAGCGACCGAGATTCCCGAATTTCGGTGCCCTGACTTCACCACCCGTTGGGCGCCAAGGACGCCGAGAAGGATACCCTATCATGATGAATCAAGACATTCAGCGGCTGGTTGAGGCATCAAGCCTCAAGGCCAACAAACCCAAGTTCGAGGTCGGCGACACCGTCGACGTCCACTGCCGGATTCTGGAAGGCGACAAGGAGCGGATCCAGATCTTCAACGGTGTGGTGATCGCCATGAGCGGTTCGGGTACCCGCGAGACCTTTGTCGTCCGCCGGATTGTGGCGGGCGAGGGTGTGGAGCGGAAGTTCCCGGTGCATTCGCCCAAGATCGCCAAGGTGGTCGTCAAGCGAAGCTCGGTGGTCCGGCGGGCCAAGCTGTACTTCCTCCGCGAGCGGATCGGCAAGGCCGTCCGTCTCAAGGAACGCCGCATCGAGCGGCCCGAGGAGGACGTCGCCGAGACCAAGACCAAGGTCCG
>JBJHDE010000435.1:0-5174 GCA_050486385.1 Planctomycetales bacterium
TCTCCAGGTTGACCTTCTCCAGGTTGACCTTCTCCAGGTTGACCTTCTCCAGGTTGACCTTCTCCGGGCTGGCCTTCGCCGGGTTGACCTTCACCGTCGCGTTTCATGTCGCGGGACAACTCGCCGGCCTCGTCGGCAATCCGGCCCTGGCGATCCGCCAAGCGACGGATGTCTTCGTCCGATTCAGTACGGTTGCGATTCCCACGCTGCTCCTGGATCAGCCGCTCGACCCGCTCCAGGTACTCCTTGGCCCGGCGGATATCGTCCTGCCGCTTCTTGGCCAGGTCTTCACTGAGCAGCAGGGCCAGAATGGCTTGCAACTCGGCCTCCAACGAGCCCTGCGTCTGCCGGGCGAGGTCCAACTCGGGGCTGCCGGCGTCGAGCAGTTTGGCGATCTCGTCAAACTGCATCCGCACGCCCTTCTGCTTGCTGTGGCTGACCACCTTGCGGAGCAACTCGGCCCGCTCGGGATCTTCCTTCGCCGTCAGCTCAGCCAGACGAATCAGAATCTGCTCGAACCGCTGGTACTTCTCGCCCAGCCGTTCCTGACGCACATGCAGCGGGACCTCGCGGCGGGCGGGACCGTCGGCTTCGAGGTCGTCGGCCTCGGTTTCAGTGGCCTCGGCTTCGGTCGTGTCGGCGGCCGGGGCGGCCGGTTCGTCCTGGGCCCGCACCGTCGCGACACCCAGGACCACGGCGGCAGCCAACATCAAGGCGACAGCCAGCCCCCACAGCCGTGACCCATTCATCCAGAGCCGGAAGGATTTCATGATCGGTGCCTCACGCATAGGAAACGGGTTTCCGACCGCCAAGGCTGTGCCTCAGGTGGGTCGGTGCGGGGGGAATCACTCCAGGTCCAGCCCCAGGTCTTCGAGCCGCCGCCGGATGGCGTCTTGCTTTTCTTTCTCAGTCAGCAGACCCAGTTCCTCTTGCTCCTGCAAGATCTCACGGAATAGGGCCAGCAGTTCGTTCATGTCTTGCAGCTTCTCAATCCGGTCCAACACCGCCTGCAACGACGCCAGAATCGTATCAATCTGCTGCTCGCAGGCCAGGTAGGCGGTCATCACGGCGTCGGAGTCGCCCGAGTCCGTTCGCAGTTGCTGTTGAAGACGACCCAGCCGCTCGTGAAGTTCCGGGAACTGCTCATTGCCCACCACGTAGAGTGGATCCGCCACCTGTTGGGTGAGGCGTTCGCGGATGGCGAGGTTGTCGACCCGATTGTTGATCAACTCTTCGACAATGCCTTCAAACCCCTCAGCCACGCCCAGGGTTTCAGCAGCGTTCTTCCGCCCAAGCTGCAAAGAGCGTTCCGACTGCAAAATCAGCAATTCCCGTGCCGCTTGCGGATTCTCCGCCGGCGGGGGGGCCGTCACGGGGTTGGCTTCCGCCTCGCCCGCCGAAACCTGATCGGGCACAAACCGCTCGGCCAACGCCCGGCGGTTGCCCTGCGTTTCCGATTGAACCGACTCAAGTCGTTGTCGCAGCGAGAGTTCTCGCATTTCCAGCTCGGCCCGGAGCTGATCGACCGTCACAATCCGGAACGGAAAATTCTCGCTCGACGTCTCGTGCGGGCCTTCCTCGCCCAGGCGGTAACCATCCCGGGCGTGGAGCTGCAGATTCAGCCGATCGCCCGGCACCAACCGCAGATCGCGGACCTCAAAGGCCTCGTTTTCCAAGTTGACGTCACGCTGACCCCGAATCCGGGCGGCCAACTGGCGGAGCTGATCGGCGGGTTTGGCCTGACCGCCGTCCAACTCGGCGTGATCGCCGGCCAGCTCGCTCATGGTTTCGGGATCCCCCCGATCAGCGGTCGCAACCTCCCGGGTGGCTCGCTCGACCTGGAAGTCCAACCACGCCTCTTGCAGTCCAAAATCATCGCGAATCGTGCCGACCATCGGAATCCGCGCCCGGGAAGTGACCATAATGCTGACCCCTTTGGGTCGCACGGCGACCGTCGGAGGTTCATCGCTTCGGGCTACCAGCACCAGGACTTCGGGTTTGGCGCTGGAAATTCCGTCAGTATCCAGCAACTCGAAGAAGACCCGGGCGTTCTCCATGAGCGTAAACTCAGTCCACAATTGGGTTTGGCCCTCAGACAGCGAGATGCTCTCGGTGCCCAGCGCCTCGCCCGATTCGTTGACGATCCGGATATCGGCCTGTTCGATGGGTTTGTTGGTGATGGCCTCCAAGCGGACCTGGGTGCCGCGATGCAGGTTCATCGAGCGGCTGGCCTCGAGCCGGGCGTCGATCAGCCCCATGTACTCGGGGTAGCGGCAGTGCAGGACGATCCGCTCGATGACCGGCCGTTCGACCACGTCGATGGCCAGCCGATCGATCCGCCCGTCGCCGCCGACCAGGTCGAACTCCAGGCTTTCGCTCAGGGGAGCAAACTTGAAGCGATACTCCTGCCCATCGGCGGAGGGTTCGCCCGACAGGTCCATATTGCGGGTGAAGCGGTCGCGGGTCCGGTAGCGGATCTGCACAATCTTGGGATAGTCGGCCTCGGGAAACTCTTCGCGGTTGAGCTGGGCTCGCACCAGCAACTCGGGCTCGCTATCGCGGGCGACTTTCAGTCGGCCGTCGGGACCGGCCAATTCCGAGGGAGCCAGCACGGCCAGATGCACGGCCTTGGGCCAGGGCGTGTCGTCCAGCAGAATCCACCGCTGCGTCCAGATCCGCATATCGCGGGGGGCGGCGTAGGCGAACGCCGCAATCGATACGGTGACCAGCACGGCCAGCACCAGGGCTCGCCGCAGGGGGCCGACGTTGAACACTTCGCTCAGGCGAATCCGCTGGACCTCGCTCGCCGCGCGCTGCCGGGCGGGCCCGACCATGAGGCCGGTCTCGCTGGGTTGGTCCTTTCGATCGTTGACCTCGACCGAGGTCAGCAGCGAGTCGCCCAGCGTGCGGAAACGGCGTTCCAACACCGCGGCCAGACTGCGGTCCTTGAGCGATCGGGTCACGCGGCGACCGACCATCTGCACCAAAATCGCCACGAACCCGAGGCTGACCACCGCCATCAGCACCACCCGCACCACCAACGGCAGCTCGCTGAAACGGTCCAGCCCCAGGGTTGCCCAGAAGGCCAGGCCGATAAACAGCACGGCGAGGCCCAGACCCTCGAACGATACATACCAACGAATCCGACTCCGCAGTTGCGCCAAGGTGCGGCGGATGTGGGCTTCGTCGGAGGTCAGCTTAGGAGCATTCATAATCGGTCGTCAGGCGACGGTTGTTTCTTCTGATATTCAACGGCGGTCAGAATACGAGTCGGGCCTCCCGATGGCCCCCATCAGGCCAGCTTGGCCAGCCGGCGGATCGTCCACTCGGCGCCCAGCAGGCCAACCAGCAAGTACAGCACCCAGGACTCGGTCCACAATGGCGTGGGGCGTAGCAACTGCACCTCGGTGCGGGTCTTGGCCGGCAACTGCTCGAGGATCTCGTCGGTGTCGTCGAAACCCACGATGTAGTGGCCGCCAGTCAGATTGGCCAGGTCGCCCAGCAAGGCGTCGTTGCGATGCAACGCCCGCAGTTCGAGGTTGGGAATCTCGGCCTGGATCACGCGGTCCAGGCGATCTTCTTCGCCCGCCCCGGGAGGCGTGAGTTCCAGGCGGTAGTCGCCGGCCTCGCGGACCACGAACTGTCCGACATAGTTGCCGGGCTGCTCGGTCCGGCTGGGCTCCAAGGTGACCCGAAACGGCAGGCCGTTGGGTTGCAACACATCCAGGTCCACGCCGCCCACGACCAATGGCTTTTGGTCCGGCGTGCGAAGTTGGCTGCGGACTTGCACCACCTGGCCCACGTTGTACTGATCGCGCTCCACCAGCAGCACGCCTCGCTTGGCCCCGGTTTGTCCGCGACCGCTGGTGACGTGCCGAATCAGCTTGGTGTAGATCCGATCCATGTACGTGGGATCCAAGCCCCGCAACCGCCAGACCTCGCCGCTGCCCAGATAGAACACCCGGCCCACGCCGTAGTAGTGATCGGCCATCCACACCGGATGCTCGTCCAGCTCATAGGCCGAGGGGTCCTCGGCGCGGGCGTAGACCGCCGCGTTGGTCTTGGGGCCCTTGACCTGATAGAAGCCGTACACGCCTTCAAACTTTTGCCAGGCGCGCAGGCTGGTGCTGCGGCGATCTTCCAGCCACAGAAAGTTGGCTTCAATGCCGGCCGGGGTCAGCAGGACTTTATGAGGCTTGGTGTTTTCAAACCGTCCGGCGTCCAGCAATTGGAACCGCCGCTGGAACTCGATGGGGTACAGCCGCCGGATGGGCTCGGCCCGCTCGCGGGAGGTCCAGTTCTCGGTGTTCACCGGGCCGGCGACCACGATCATGCCGCCCGCCTGGTTGCCCACCCAGTCTTCGAGCCACTGCATCTGATCGTCGGACAGCTTCATCCAGTCTGGGTCGAAGGCCACGATGCAATCGTACTCGGCCAGTTGGGCCGGGCTCGTGGGAAAACTGCTGAGCAACCGCTGCGCGTCCTGCGAGACGCCGGGCTGGGCGATCTGCAACACGACATCGACGCCGACGCCGGAATTGGGCCGCTTGGCCTCGCGGGCCAGCAGTCGCAGCAAGAACTGATAATCGCGATTCGGACCACCGGCAAACAGCAGCACGCGGGTCTTCTGCTCGACCACTTCGACCTGTCCGGTCCGCGTGTCGTCGTCGGGATTGTAGTCGCCGATGGGCGGATTCTTGATGCGGAGTTCAACGGCACGCCGACCCAACTCGCCGCCCGTCAGGCGGAAGCTGACCCGTTGGGCCTCGCCATCGGGGTTGAGCGCGACCTGATCCTCGGCCTCCAAGCGCTCGGGGCCTTCGGTCCCGTCCTCGGCGATGGACCGCGAGACGAGTTCGATGTTCAACGTGCGGCCCGCGGTGCCGGGGCCCGTGCCCAGCAAGAACCCCTCGACCTGGAACTCGTCGCCCAGGTAGGCCTGCCGCGGGATGTTCAAACCGTCGACCCGCACATTGATTGGCTGATCGGTCGAGCCAATGCCAATGGGATGCACGGGAATGCCGGCATCCTTGGCCAGTTCGATGGCCACATCGATCGGGGCACCGGCGTTGGACTGGCCATCGCTGACCAGCACCAGCCCGGCCAACACCCCGCTGCGGTACTCGGTGATCGCGCGGCGGAGGCAGTCGCCCAGGCGGGTCTCGCCCAACACG
>JBJHDE010000436.1:0-5168 GCA_050486385.1 Planctomycetales bacterium
TCACTGAGGACTGCGTAGCACCTCGACGATATTTGTGGCACTGGTGGCTTGTCCACCAGTGTTTGACAACGCCTGCCGTTCCGTGCGACTTCTGGGCGGTTTGAGGCCTTTCGCTGGAAGCAGTAGGCAGCAACGTTCGACCAAGCCACACACTGGTGGGCAAGCCACCAGTGCCACGAACTTCGTTTGCAGTATTTGCGCAGCGATCATGAACAAAACTTCCTCACGATTCGTGAATCGTCATCCAGCCCTGCTGTTGATGGCTGGCCAGAATCGCTTCGCCCAGCAGTAGCTCGCGGTGGCCGTCGGCGAAGGTCGCCAGGGTCGAGCCCTCCAGGCTGCCGGCTTCGATTGCCTGGTAGAAGGCCGCGAACACCTGCTTGAAAGTGTCGGGGTAACCCTCGGCATGGCCGCCGGGATAACTGGCCGTGGGCCGCGAGGCGTCGAGCATCAGGCTCGGATCCTTGGTCAGCAAGTGATTCGGCTGCTCGCGATGCCCCAGCCACAGCAGGTTGGGCTCTTCGCCATCGAATGCCGCCGCACCGTCCAGGCCGGCAATCTCAATCCGCAGCGCATTCTTGCGACCGGCGGTCACCTGCGAGACCCACAGCACCCCGCGAGCGCCCCCAGCGAACCGCAGCAGGATGTTGCCCACATCTTCGGTATCGATCGCAACCGGCACTAAGTCGTCGGCCACCTCCCGCGCGAAGGTCTGCACTTCGCCCCGCGGGCGATGCCGCTGGGCATGGACCGTGTGCAAGTCGGCACAGACGGCCTCGATGGGCAGTCCGGTGATCCACTGCACCAGGTCCATCCAGTGGGTGCCGATATCGGCCACCGCCCGCAAGGGCCCGCCTTCGCTGCTGAGCACACGCCAGTTGTAGTCGGTGGGCCGCAGCAACCAGTCCTGCACATAGCTGCCGCCGCAATGCACGATGCGGCCCAGCTCGCCGGTGGCGATCCGCGCCCGCAGGTCCTGGGCCAGCGGGTAGAAGCGGCAATTGTAGTTGACGGCGGCGATCAACTCGGGGCGTTGGGCCGCCAAGGCGACCAGAGCGGCGGATTCCGTGGCGGTCACGGCCAGAGGCTTTTCGCACAGCACGTGCTTGCCGGCTTCCAGCAGGGCCCGGCAGGCCGCGGCGTGATGGCGATTGGGCGAGGTCACATGCACGGCGGCGACCTGCGGATCGGCCAACAACTCGTCGAGCGTGGCATACGCCTTGGGCAGGCCGTGGGCCTGGGCCCAGCGCGTGCCCTTGTCGGGCGAACTGGCCAACACGCCTTGAATCGCGATCCCCAGTCGCCGCAGGTTCTCCAGGTGCGTGGCCCCCATGAACCCGGTGCCAATGATTGCTGCGGTGGCCATCGTGCTGCTTGTCGCGTGGTTGTGGTGTCTCGGATTGGGCGACCGAGCCGGCTCGGTCTCCGCGGGGCTCTATGATTCCCGTTGGGGCGGCGGCTGGCAACCGGGGGCGAGTGATCTTGTGGGGTAGACGGGGCTGAGCGACGGGCACGTTGTTCCGCCTGCATCGGCGTGTTAAGGTGCGGCCGACTTGGCGGCCGGCCACCCCAAGTGTCCCAGCCAAGCGTCTGTCGGCGAGCGGGGGTGCCTGGGTTCTCGGTCGCCAGGACAGGTTCGTGCATCGTGCTGGGTGGTGCGTTTGGCGAATGCGTCCCCTGTCTGACAAGGTCGGTCTTTCCGGCCGGCGGCGACACCGTTCGAGAATGTGCGGCAAAATCCCCACGGCGTTTTCATTCCAGCAGGTGGTTTTGCGGGAGTGGTTTTGACACCAAGACCCACAGACGGCACGCGGAAACTGCTGGCGAACCATCAGAGACGTTTGCGGCACGGAGGAGTTTGGCAGGTGACCGACTTTTGTTTTGAAGGGGGCGATGAGCCAATGCGAGTTGTTATGAAGCAAGCGCAGGATCAGCCCGGCCGTCGGTGGCGGGCGGCGGGTGCTTGGGGTGTCGGTGCCATGGTCACAATTGGGTTGGCGTTGTTCGCGCCAAGCCCGGTCGAGGCCCAGCCCGAGTCGGCCGAACGACCGCCGAACGTGCTGGTCATTTTTGCCGATGATCTGGGCTTTGGCGACTTGGGTGTGTATGGGGCGACCAAGGTTCGCACGCCCAATATCGATCGGCTGGCACGCGAGGGCCGGCGGTTTGTAGATGCCCACACGCCTTCGCCGGTGTGTACGCCCTCGCGCTATGGCCTGCTGCTGGGGGCCTATCCGATTCGCGGCGGGTTGGACTCTAAGCCGGTCTTCGCCCGTTCGCCGCTGGTGTTCGATCCCGAGTCCACGACCCTGGCCGATGTGTTTCAACGGGCCGGCTACGCCACGGCCTGGATCGGGAAATGGCACCTGGGCTTTGGCACTCAAACACCGGACTGGAACCAGGCGCTCAAGCCGGGGCCGCTGGAGAGCGGTTTCGATCATTATTTCGGCATTCCCGTCGTCAACTCGCATCCGCCGTTTGTGTTGGTCGAGGATCATTTCGTGGTGGGACTCGACCCGGACGATCCCTTGAAATACGGTAAGAATCCGCCCAACACCGAGCCGTTTCGCGAGAAGTTTCCCAACTTTCGCGAATCGATGACCGGTGGCGCCCGGGCCCATGCGGCTTACCAGGACCGTCGCCTGGGCGAACAATTCACCGAACGGGTCGTCGGCTGGATTCGTGAACAGCGCGAGAAGCCGTTTTTCATGATTTACTCGACCCACCAGATTCATCACCCGTTTACACCGGCTGAGCGCTTCGTGGGAACCAGCGATGCCGGGATGTACGGCGATTTCATTCACGAGTTGGACTGGTCTGTCGGCGAGATTCTCAAGGCCCTGGACGAGTTGGAGCTGGCCGACAACACGATTGTGATTTTTACCAGCGATAACGGCGGCATGTTGAATATGGGTGGCCAAGAGGCCTGGCAACTGGGCCATCGGATGAACGGCCATCTGTTGGGCTTCAAGTTCGATGCTTGGGAAGGCGGCCATCGGGTGCCGTTCATCGTGCGGTGGCCGGGGCGTGTACCCGCCAACAGCGAGTCGCGGGCCTTAATCTGCACGGTGGACCTGCTGGCGACCTTCGCCGGGTTGCTCGATCAGCCCTTGGGCCCGCGCGACGCGCCCGACAGCCTGGACATTCTGTCGACCTGGACCGGCGATCCCGAGACCCCGATCCGTGACGAGTTGCTGGTCGAGGCCAGTCGCCAGGGACATTTCCTGTTCCGCAGCGGGCCCTGGGCCTACATCAACGACCAAGGCGGGGGTGGCTTCACCGACGATCGTGTCGGCACGCACCTGTTTGGCGGACCGGCGGCTCTGTCGTGGGCCGGCCAGGAAAACAGCGACATCGTCGAAGGCCGCTTCCGTGCCGATGCCCCCAAGGTCCAGTTGTACGACCTGGCCAGCGACCCCAAACAGGCCAAGAACCTGGCCCAGGACCGACCCGAATTGGTCGAGCAACTCGACCGCCGCCTGCAAGCGGTTCGTCGCGCCCCTGGCTCGCGGCCGGGCGTGGCGATTGCCCCCGACCAGGCCAATCCCTGAGGCCCGGCCCAGGACCCTTGCAGGCCAATCCGACCTGAGCCACACTAACGGCAGTTCAGCCTCCCGAGGAATCGCTCCAACTGCCATGACGCTCGAGATTTATCCAGCCATCGATTTGCGGGGGGGCCGATGCGTTCGCCTCCGACAGGGCGACTACGGACGCGAGACCGTCTTCGGCAACGATCCGGCCGAAATGGCCTCGCATTGGGTCAAGAACGGGGCTCATCGCCTGCATCTGGTCGACCTCGACGGCGCACGCAGCGGCGAGCCCGGCAATGTGGCCAGCATTCGCGAAATCCTGGCCGCCGTGCAGGTGCCTTGCCAACTGGGGGGTGGCGTTCGCGACGAAGCTACCATCGTCACTTGGCTGGAACTCGGCGTCTGGCGGGTGGTCATCGGCACCAAGGCCCTGAAGGATCCCGGCTGGTTCCGCGAAATGTGCCGCAAGTACCCCGACCGCTTGATCCTGGGGATCGACGCCCGGGATGGTCATGTGGCGACCGAGGGTTGGCAGGAGCAAAGCTCGACGAAGGCCACCGAGTTGGCCGCCCAGTTTGCCGACGAACCTGTGGCCGCGATTGTGTGTACGGATATTGCGTCCGATGGCATGCTCTCGGGGCCCAACCTCGAGGCCATGGTGGCCATGCAGCAGGCGGTCACGCAGCCGGTGATTGCCTCCGGTGGCGTCACCACGCTGCAAGACATCCACGACTTGGCGCAAGCCGGGCTGTACGGAGCCATCATCGGACGCGCCTTGTATGAAGGTCAGATCAACCTGTTTGATGTGCTGACCGCCGCCGGAGACGATCCGCCCACCGAAAGGGTGGCCGATGCCCGAGACTTCTAGCTCCCAAGCCTCCCATCGCCCCGATGGCCCCAGCAGCCACGCGGGCCCGTCCTCGACCGTCGACGTCAGTTCGGTCAATGGGCAGGCCAAGGCCCGGCTGCCACGGATCACCGAACGGTTGGTCGCGACCTACCAGAACGCCGATCCCATCAACCACCTCGAGAGCGTCCCCCTGCCCAGTCTGCGGGCGGTGGTCGAGATTCTCGACGAGCTGACCGAGTTGATCTACCCGGGCTTCCGCCGTCGGCAGGGACTCA
This sequence comes from Planctomycetales bacterium, assembly GCA_050486385.1. Taxonomy (GTDB): domain Bacteria; phylum Planctomycetota; class Planctomycetia; order Pirellulales; family Pb10988; genus JBJHDE01. The sequence continues at coordinate 4,656 of JBJHDE010000436.1, forward strand.
CCCAGGCCAACGTGGCCTACTACGCCGGCGATCTGGTCGATCGGGTGTTCGACCAGCTTTCCATCCAGGTCTGTCGGGCGTTGCGGCACCTGGCCACCCGCAGCCAGCCGGCCAGCGACTGCCCCGACAACTTCGAGTGCGAGGCCGCCGAGAAGACGCTGGCCTTCCTGGAGCAGTTGCCCCGGCTCCGCGCGGTGTTGGCCACCGATGCCGAGGCCGCCTTTGTGGGCGACCCGGCCAGTGCCGGCATCGACGAGGTCATCTTCTGCTATCCGGGGCTCGAGGCCGTGACGGTCTATCGTTTGGCCCACGAACTCTATCGGCTGGGCGTGCCCTACATCCCTCGCATGATGAGCGAGTGGGCCCACAGCCGCACGGGTATCGATATCCACCCCGGCGCGAAGATCGGCGAAAGCTTCTTCATCGACCACGGCACCGGCGTGGTGATTGGCCAGACCTGTGTGATTGGCAAGAACGTCAAGCTCTACCAGGGCGTGACCCTGGGGGCGGTGT
>JBJHDE010000437.1:0-5165 GCA_050486385.1 Planctomycetales bacterium
CGCAAGCCCACCCCCCCGCCCCCGGCCCGCAGCACCTCCCCCGGCCATTGGAACATGGCGCGTACCGTTCCACGATGGGCCCCGCAACCCCGGCACCGGCTTCCAGGGCCCGTCGGGCAAGCCGACCGAGGGCCGGATGCTGGCCGAGCGGCCCGTCGAAGGTGTCACGATGTTGTGGCCTCAATCCCTTGTGGCGCAATGGCTTATGTTCGGTCCCTCGCTCTACGGCACAGGGGGGATTCATCGGCGACGGGCTCCACAAGGGCCAGCGGGTCGGGTCATCTTTTGTACACTTGTACAGTAATCGTGCTTTGGGATTCTGTCAAACCCGCTTGGGTGGAAGCCACCCGGCGACCGCGACAATCGCATGCAAAAAAGGGCGTCTGGGGGCGTTGCGTTTGGGGTCGCGAGCCGCGAAGAATTGGTCCAGCGGACTGGCCCCGTCTGGTGGTGGGGCGTCCCCGATAGAAATCCCCCATCCAGGTGATGAACCGCGACCATGTGGCCGACCGTTTTGCTTGTGATTCTGATGGTGCTCATCGCCCTGGGCGGCTTGGTGTTTCTGTTCCTGCCTGGGCGGGCCCGGGCGTTGGAGGCCTGGAGCATGCGGTGGTTTATCCGCGGCTACGAGATTCCGCCCGACGGCCCGCTGCTCAACCGCGACAGCTTCTACCGGGTGCGGGGCGCGTGCCTGTTGGCCCTGGCCGGGGTGATGGGCTATTTGCTGTTTGGACGTTGAGCGGCGGGGAATGGTCGGACCGTAGCGCTGGCCGAATTGGCCCGACGCGATAGAAAGCCCCACGGGGCGAACCGCTGCCCTGCGAGACCCTCGAACCGCGGCGCCCCGCGGGGAAATCCGCCAAGCGATTCAGGTGTGCGATGACTGCCCGATACGATGCGTTGTTGGTGCTGAGCTTCGGCGGACCGGAGGGGCCCGACGATGTGATGCCCTTTCTGGAGAACGTCCTGCGGGGCCGCAACGTGCCCCGCGAGCGGATGCTGGAAGTGGCCGAGCACTACCAGCACTTCGGCGGCAAGAGTCCCATCAACGATCAGAATCGGGCCCTGATTGCCGCGCTGGAAGAGCTGCTGGCCGACGAGGGACCGGCTTTGCCCATCTACTGGGGCAACCGCAATTGGCAGCCCTATCTGACCGATACGGTGCGGCAGATGCGCGACGATGGCGTCGGCCGTGCGCTGTGCTTCGTGACCAGCGCGTTCAGCTCGTACAGCGGTTGTCGGCAGTACCGCGAGGACCTGGCCGCCGCCGTGGCCGAAGTGGGCGAGGGAGCGCCGGAATTCGACAAGATTCGGGTGTTCTACAATCATCCCGGCTACTTGGGCCCGGTCACCGGATTGGTGGACCAGGCCTTGCAGCGGCTGCCGGCCGAGTTGCGGGAGGAAGCGGCCTTGGTGTTTACGGCCCATAGCATCCCGAATGCCATGGCCGCCGGATGCCGCTACGAGTTGCAACTTAACGAGGCCTGTCGTCTGGTGGCCGAGCGGTTGGGCCGCGCCGCCTGGGATCTGGTCTATCAGAGCCGCAGCGGACCGCCGCAAGTGCCGTGGTTGGGCCCCGACGTCAACGATCACCTCGAGGCCCTGGCCGCCGCAGGCAAGCGGGCGGTGGTCGTCGTGCCGATTGGCTTTATCAGCGACCACATGGAAGTGCTGTACGACCTGGACGACGAGGCGAAAGCCACCGCCGAACGGCTGGGAATGGCCTTCGCTCGGGCGGCCACCGTGGGCACGCATCCCGAGTTCATTCGCATGATCCGCGAGCTGATCCTTGAGCGACTCGAGGATCTGCCGCCGTGCGCCCTGGGTCGTCTGGGGCCCAATCACCATGTCTGCCCGGCCAACTGCTGCTTGCCAGGCGGCAATCGCCCGCCCAAGCCGGCCTTGGCTCAGTTGCCGGAAGCCGCCTCAGGGTGACGAGGGCACGGTCTCGGGCGTGCGAGCGGTGTGCGGAGCGTGGCCCTCGCGGGTGGCCAGGGCACAGTCGGCTTGCTTTTGGCGGCGTTCCTCGCGGAGGATCAGCCAGCGATAGACCATGGTGGTCGGCACCGAGATGACGATCGCCGCGCCGCCGTAGACGATCAGCATGTACATCACCCCACTGCCCACGGCATCCATGGCCGCCGCGGGAAACAGCGAGGCTTTGAGCAGCAGGGCGAAGTTGATGTTCCGCACGCTGACTTCCAGGCCCGCCGCCAGCCGTTCGCCGGTGGTCAGGCGAAGAAAGCGAAACGGCAACATGGTCAGTTGCTGGGTCAGCAGCAAAAACACCGCCAGCATCGCGATTGGCCAATAACCGTGGGCTAGCGGATCCACCGAACCGCTGCCAATGCTGCCAAAGGCGATGAGGAACACCGCCAGGATCGCGATGCGGACGCTCCAGCGGGTGATGAATAGCTGCCATTGGGGAAATCGCATGCCAAACAGCATGCCGCCGGCGACCGGCAGGATGAGCCACACGACAACCTCGCGGAGCACCAGCCCCACGGGCATCCGGACCGAGTCGGGCAGCAGGCCGCCCGAGAGCAGCGGCAACAGCAGCGGAATGGTCAGGATGGAGGCCAGGGTCATCACGGCCGTGAGGCTGACGCTCAGGGCCACGTTGCCGCGACCGAGAAAGGTAAACACGTTGGAGACCGATCCGCCCGGCATGACGGCAATCAGCATCAGGCCCAAGGCCATGGGTCCGGCCAGTCCCCACAGTGGCACAAAGGCCAGGGCCAACAGGGGACCGATGACCAGCAGGCCAAACATCCCCAGGAAGAATCCCAGGGGCCGGAAGAACACGGCGGCGAAGTCGCGGGGCCGCAGGGTGACGCCCATCCCAAACATGAGGATGGCGCTCTGAAGCGACGCCAGGGTGTATTCAAGCGCGGGATACCAATCGGCCATCGAGCCTCTGCCAGACAAGGGACACCCGGTCGCCAGCGGGGTCGAGACCGGCGACGCTCGCGCAATCCATGTCAGGTGGTTTGGTTGAGCCCCAGTAGATTCCCAGAGGCACCCCGCTTTGGTCAAGCGGGAAAAGCCACCTCAAGTGGAATGGACCCAACCAGGCAGTCCGAGGGGGGGTGGCCGCTTTCTGGATCCGTCCTTACATCCTTTTGGTGGGTCACAGGCCCTTGCCCAGGGTCCGATCGAGGTTGAACGCGGCGCTGATCAGGGCCAAATGGGTGAAGGCCTGCGGAAAGTTGCCCAGGGCCTCGCCGTTGGGGCCGGTCTCTTCGGCGTACAGTCCCAAGTGGTTGGCGTAGCCCAACATGCGTTCAAACAGCAAGCGGGCTTCGTTGAGCAACGGCGGGTTGACGCGCCCGGCCCGGGTCAGGGCTTCGACCAACCAGAACGTACACATGTTGAAGGTGCCTTCGCCGCCGGCCAGGCCGTCGTCGAACTCGTCGCTGTAGCGATGGACCAAGCTGTCGAACGACAGCCCGCCTTCGCTGGGGGGGCGGCGGATGGCTTCGATGGTCTTCAGCATCCGCGGGTCGTTGGGGCTCGTGAAAAACACCAGCGGCATGATCAGGTTGCTGGCGTCCAGGTGATCGCTGTCGTAGGCCTGCACGAAGCTCTGCCGCTCGTGGTTCCAGCCGCGGGTCATGATCTCTTCGTAGATGCGATCGCGGACACTCAGCCAGCGGGTGCGGTCGCAGGGGAAGCTGCGTTTGTCGGCCAGGCGGAGCCCGCGGTCCAGGGCCACCCAGCACATCAGCTTGCTGAAGACAAAGTGCTGCCGCTCGCCGCGGACCTCCCAGATGCCTTCGTCGCGGCGATGCCAGTTGTCGCAGACCCAGTCGACCAGCCGGCGGAGGTAGTTCCAACTGTCGTAGGAGATCGGCGCGTGGTGCTTGTTGAACAGGTACACGCTGTCCAGCAGCTCGCCGTAAATGTCCAACTGCAACTGGTCGTAGGCCCCATTGCCAATCCGCACCGGTTTGCTGCCGCGGTAGCCGTCCAGGTGGTCCAACTCGCTCTCGGTCAGGTCGCGACGCCCATCGATGCCGTAGACAATTTGCATGGGCTGACCCAGACCGGCCTCGTGCCAGCGGGTGTCCAGCCAGTTCATGAAGGCGGCGGCCTCGTCGGTGAAGCCAATCCGCATCAGCCCATACAGCGTGAAGGCCGCATCGCGGATCCAGGTGTAGCGATAGTCCCAGTTGCGGACTCCGCCAATCTCTTCGGGCAGGCCCAAGGTGGGGCTGGCGACTATCGCCCCGGTCGGGGCAAACGTCATCAGCTTCAGCGCCAGGGCCGAGCGATAGACCTTCTCGCGCCAGCGACCCTGGTAGGTGCAGCGACTCAGCCAGTTGTGCCAGTAGTCCACCGTTTTCTCAAACAGCATCTCGGTGTGCTCTGGGCTGGGACACTCCTCCGAGCACCCATTGCTGGCCTGGCGGAGCACGAACACCGCCGACTCGCCGGCCTCCAGCGTGAAGTCGGCCACCGCGTCATTCTCATTCAGACTCAGCGGCACATCGCTGGCCAGAAACAGCCCCAACTCGTCACCCTGAAACCGCACCCCACTGCCCACCCGATGCCCCGTGTGCTTGCCCCGGGCGTAGTCGAAGCGGGGCCGACACTCCATGCGAAACGTCATCCGCCCGCGGGTCACCGTCACGCGGCGGACAATCTGGTCGCTGGTGTCGAAGCCGGTGGTCAGGGCCACCGGCATGAAGTCTTCAATCTCGCCGACGCCTTCTTTGGACAAGAAGCGGGTGACCAGGATGTTGGTCTCGGGGAAGTAGAGCTGGCGATTGCGGACACCGTCGCGGAGCGGCGAGATCACGAACTTGCCGCCCCGCACGTCGTCCAGGATGCCACAGAACACCGAGGGCGAATCGAAGAAGGGGAAGCACCACCAGTCGATCGAGCCGTTGGTGCCCACCAGGGCCGCCGAACGCATGTTGCCGATGATCCCGTAATGCTCGATCGGAAGGTAGGCCATGAGTGCTGCCCAACGAGAAACGTGCCCCAAGTGCCGAAAATGGCTCGTCTCATCTTCGCGGCCGTCGGGGCGGGGTCAAGCGCAGCGGGGGACAACCGCGATCTGGTGGCGACCTGACATGGCGGGCCGACCCAGGAGTGGTTTACCCTCTGTGTGGTGAGGGGGTCACCAAATTGGTGGCATTGGTGTTTGAGCAGAGTCGGTG
>JBJHDE010000438.1:0-5089 GCA_050486385.1 Planctomycetales bacterium
GGCCACGGCTTGCCCGACCTGCAAGTTGGGGTTGGAAGCCGGCGGCGGGGCCGATCTGGCCAGCGGTTTCCACTACAGCATCCTGTTCATGATGAGCACGCCCTTCGTGGTGTTCAGTACGATGGCCGGGCTGTTCTGGTGGCAGGTCCGCCTGGCACGGCTGGCCGGTGGCCCGACCGACACGGTCGCCGCCGAGCCTACGCCCACCGCGCCCCACCCCGACGCCTGATCCGCCGAGCGCTTTCTTGACGGGGGCGGTGGACCTATACTTGGGGAGTGGCTCGCCGCCGCCGATCACCCCGACAGGGGGCAAGGGGTCCGCGGCATCGCGCCGGCCTTGGGAGTGCCACGGCCCCAACTCGGGATTGCTCGCCCATCATGGTTTTGCTCGGTTCGGCGCGACGACTGCCGCTTGCCCTGGTGGGCTTCGTGGGGCTGTTGGCCTGCGCGAGCGCGGCCGAGGCCCAGTTGCGTCCCGACAGCCGCCGCGAGCTGGCCCCCCCGGTCACCCTCCGCAGCGCCGCCGATAGCGACGCCCGCCGCTTCTTGGATCAGGTCGAGGCCCACGTCGGCAGCGAGCAGTGGTCCGACGCCATCGACAAGCTGCGGCAGACGATCCGCCAGTACGGCGATCAGCTCGTACCGGTCGAATCGGGCGCCGAGGGCCACCGACGCTATCTCAGTGTGCGGCAGTATGCCCATCGCCGACTGGTGAGCCTGCCCCGGGCGGCACGCGACGAGTACCGGCAAGCGGTCGACGCCCAGGCCCGCGAGTGGTTTGACGAAGCCCGACGAAACCGCGATCCGGTGCTGCTGCGACGGATCGAGAGCGAGCTGTTTAACAGCTCCTGGACCGACGATGCCCTCTGGCTTTTGGGCGAGATCGAGCTGCAACGCGGCGACTTCGCGGCCGCGCGGCGGGCGTGGTTGACGCTGCTGCCGCCATCCCCCGAGAGTCCCGAGCTGGGCGAACTCCGTTACCCCGACCCCGCGATGGACCCAGCCGACATCGCCGCCCGGCTGGTCTTGGTGTCGATTCTGGAAGGTGATTTCCGGCGGGCCCAGCGCGAGCTGCACAGCAGGTTGGACTCGGGTCCGGGCTACGCCGAGCGCTTCCCCGACGCCCAGGGACGGCTGGCCGGTCGGAGCGGGCCGTGGGTCGAATTGCTGGACCAGTGGATCAACGAAAGCCAGCGGTGGGAAGAACCCCGGCGGAGCGCCAGTTGGCCAACTTACGCCGGAGCCCCAACACGGACGCATCAGGCCCCACGCCCCTTGAAGCTGGCCGGCCTGGCCTGGGACGAGCCGGTGCCTCTGCAACCGATTTCGGTCCTGGCGGCGGCCATCAGCGAGATTTACAGCCGCGAGCGGGTGGGCGAGACCAGCCGGCATCCGCTGAGCTACTTTCCCGTGCTGGTGGGCGACTTGCTGCTGGTCCACCATCGCCCGCTGGTCCGCCGCGATCGCCGGCGCTGCCGCGATGTGATTCTGGCTTTGAATGTCCGCACCGGCCAACCCTATTGGCCCACCGGTCGAGGCGAGGCCGACGACGACCGTCACCCGGCCGAGATTTTCGCCACGCAGCCGGGATTCTTCCGCACGCCCAAGAGCCAGGGGCTGCCGCGCTACACGCTCACCGTGGTTGGCACCAAATTGCTGGCACGGATTGGCGATCCGGCCACGGGCTGGACCGCCGCGGACCGGGGCGATCAAGTGGGCATCAAACCGCCGACGCTGGTGTGTCTGGACCTCGCCGCTCAGGGCCGATTGCTGTGGCAGTACGAGGCCGAGCCCGGTTGGTCCTTCGACGGAACCCCGGTGGGCGACGGCGAACGGGTGTACGTCAACATGCGGCAGGATGGCCAACAGGCCCGCGTCCATGTGGCCTGTTTAGACGCCGACGATGGTCGCGTGCTGTGGCGGCAGTTCGTGGCTGCCGCGGCCAGTCGCAAGCACGCCGACGAGGTGGGTCTGACCCACAACCTGCTGACCCTCGATGGCGACACGCTGTTTCTCAATACGAATCTCGGGGCCATCGCATCGCTCGACACCCGCGATGGACGAATCAACTGGGTGACTACCAACCCGCGACTGGCCACGGTCGATTTGAATCGCCCCGAGGGCTTCTTTTACCGCGACCTCAACCCCTGCGTCGTGGCTGGCGAAATGGTCTTCGCCGCCCCGGCCGATTCGCCCGAGATCCTGGCTCTGCATCGGACCAACGGTCGGGTGCTGTGGACGGTCGATGTGCCCGAGGCCACACACCTGTTGGGCGTGGTGGGCTCGCGGTTGGTGGCGGCCGGACGCCGCCTGGCCTTTGTCGAGTTCGCCCCCGGCCAACCCGAAACGCCGGGAACGCTGATTGCCCAGCATCCAGCGGCCGATGGGCCATTTGGCTACGGGCGCGGCGCCCTGGCGGCCGGGCTGGTCTATTGGCCCAGCGTCAGCGGCATTCACATCTTCGACGCCGCATCGACCGAACGGGTCGGGCTGGTCGAGCTGCAGAACGATCCGGCCTTCCGGACGACGGCGGGCAATGTGCTGATCGGAGCCGATCACGTGGTGATTGCCCAAAGCGATCGGCTCATCGCCTTCAGCCAGTACAGTCATCGCCTCCGCGACGAGTTGCGTGAGATCACCCGCAACCGCCCGAACGATCCCGAGCCGTGGTGGGAACTGGCCGAGTGCGAGCGGGAATTGGGGCTGCATCGCGAAGCGGCCACCAGCTACGCCACCTGTGCCGAGTTGGTCGCCCGCGAAGGCTGGCCGCTGGGCTCGACGGTTGAGGAACTCCGCGACGAGCAGGTGGCCAACCTGTTGCTGGCCGCCGATGCCGCTGGGCGGGATGGCCAATGGGCCAGTGCTCACACCCTGGCCGAGCAAGCCGCCAGCGCCGCCCGACGCGAGACCGATCGCCTGGCCGCGGGGGTGCTGTTGGCCGAAGTGGCCCTGGAACAGAACGATCCGCAACGGGCCATCGAGCACTGGACCAATTTGCTGAGCGACCCGGTCTTGGCCCGCTTGGCGATTGAAGACGCCAGCGGACTGCCGCAGCCGGTGCGATTGGCGGCCCAAGCCTTTGCCGCGCGTGTCCCGCCTCGCCTGGCCGAGCCGCTGTTGACCCACGCCATGCTCCCGGCGGCAAGCGAGCCGGTGTCAGCGGCCAGCCGCCGGGCACAAGCCGCCGGGCCGCCCCTGTGGCAAGCGGTGCGCGTGGGCGATTTCGCCGAGCTGGGCGAGTGGCTGCCGCTGGAGCATCCGTCCGACGGCCCCACCTGGCCGGTGGCCGTGTACTGGCGGGACGGCACGCTGTCCGGCGTGGCGGTCGAGACGGGCGAAGTCGCGTGGCGGACCTCGCTGGATGGGCCTCCGCTGTGGCAGGGCCTGCGGACCAGTGGACTGGTCGTCGTCACGCCGTACACGGTCGTGTGCCTCGATCCGCTTTCTGGCCAACACCGCTGGACCACGCCGGTGGCCGATGTGCCCGGACAACAGGTCGGTCCACTGGCCGGACACTTGGAAGCCCCCCGTCGCCAGATCGCCCCCCATCGCGGAACCGATGGCCGAGTGCTCGACTGGACGCGGACGACCATCGACGAGGTCGCCGTTGACGGGCGAAGGCTGCTTCTGAGGCAAGGCGAACTCCAGCTACTGGCCATCGATCTGGACACGGGCCAACCGCTGTGGGTGCTGCGTCCGCCGGAAGGCCGGTTGGGCCCCGGGTGGGCCGTGCTGCCAGAACTGGTCGCCCTCGAGCATCTGCCTTCCGCCCAGACCTTGTTGGTCGATCCCGATACGGGTCGGATTCTGCATAGCGTGGCCACCGATGTGGCCTGGTCGGGGCACGCCGCCCAGCCATTGGGTGCGGCCAGCGTCGTGTTTCGCGGCCCACGCGGCGATCGGCTGCGGTGCCTGGATCTTCGCTCGGGCGCCATCCGCTGGGAGGCCCCCAGTCCGTCGCTTTCTCCGCACGACCAACAGGAATGGATCGACGGCGAGACCCTGCTGGCCCTCCGCGGCGGTCACGGTTTGCTGCGGCTGCGGGCCGAGGACGGGCGTCCGGCTTGGCCCTATGCCCTGCGTTGGACGCCCGACGACGCGGCGGCCCAGTGGGGAGGCTCGCTGGTGTTGGGCGATACGGCGGTGTGGGCCATCGAGCGGGGGATCTTGCGGGCCACCGATCGCGCTCACGGCACGAATGTCTGGCCCCGCGATTTGCCGCTGGGCCCGGCGGCGGGCGCGTGGCGGCTGGCCCAAAGCCGGGGGTCGCTGGTGGCCTGGACCTCGCGGGTGGCCGAAGGCGAGCCCATTGAGCTGGCATTCGTCTCGCCCGAGGGACAGTGGTTGCAGCGGCTTCCGCTGGGTGACGGGCAGCGGTTGGACCGTCGGGTGCGCTTCGATCCGGGTGGGCCGTATCCCCTGGTCGGCAGCTCCGAGGGCGAATTGTGGCGGCTGTCGCCGATGAACGAGCAGCCCCCATCGGTCGGCCAGCGCGTCACCCCGGTGAACCTGAGGGGCCCGGCCCCGCGTAGTACGAGTTCCAGCGTCGGTGTCCGAAGTGCCCCGTAAGCGGGACGCGCGTTTTCAATTCCCCCAGCCCCCATGGCCGATGAGCGAACTGTCTGAACACGATGCCGAAACCCTGCAACGGCTCCATGCCGCTTACGAGCGGCTGGTCGGCGAGATTGGGAAGGTGATCGTCGGTCAACGCAGCGTGATCGACGAATTGATGATCGCCCTGTTCTCGCGGTCACACTGCCTGCTGGTCGGGGTGCCGGGGTTGGCCAAGACGCTGCTGATCCGCACCTTCGCCGAGGCGGTTTCGCTGGAGTTCAGCCGTATTCAGTTTACGCCCGACCTGATGCCCGCCGACATCACCGGCACCGAGGTGATTCAGGAGGACCGGCAGACCGGCCTCCGCGAGCTGAAGTTCATTCGCGGCCCGGTGTTCGCCAATGTGATTCTGGCCGACGAAATCAATCGCACGCCGCCCAAGACCCAGGCCGCCTTGCTGGAGAGCATGCAAGAGCGGCAGGTCACCGTGGCGGGCGTGCGACACGAACTGCCCGAGCCGTTCTTCGTGCTGGCC
>JBJHDE010000439.1:0-5088 GCA_050486385.1 Planctomycetales bacterium
CCTCCTTTCCGACCACGGGCCGCGTGACCGCGGGCGACTTCCGGATCGTGCAGGCGCCGCTGTTCGCGCGGCTGCTCGCCGCGGCATCCCTCACCGGCATTCCGGACCTGTCGGCGAGCGATGCGGGCCTCACGCTTCTTGGATGGCCTGAGCAACACCTTCTTCGTGGGCGAGGTGATCGACGGCGACCGCGAAGCCACCCAAAGCGTGTGGTCGTTGTCCGTTCACTTTACGCACTCGCTGCGTTCTTCGTCGAACCCGCTCAACAGCACCCTCCGGGGAGTGGGCGTGAAGCACAACTTTGGCGCCTTCCAGGCCGACGGAGCGTTTTCCAGCCGGCACACCGGCGGCGGATTCTTCGTGTACGGCGATGGCCGGGTCAACTTTATCGAAGAGCACATCGACCTCGACACCTACCAGGCCCTGTCGACGCGGGCCGGCCAAGAGGTCATTCAACTTCATCAGAACTAATCGTGTTGGGCACGGCCGACTCGTGGCGTGGGGCTCCGCGCCGGGAGCGGTTGCGATTCAGGAGAACGTCGCTTTGCCAAGGCTTGCTTATTCCGCGGCTGCGTTGCTGCTAGCCGGACTGCTGGGTTGCAGCGACGGGCTGCCGCGCCGGGTGCCCGTTGAAGGCATTGTGTTGATCGACGGCCAACCGGTGACCGCCGGCGTGGTGCGGGTCCGCCCGACCGAAGCCCGCCCGGCGATTGGCGACATCGGTCCGGACGGACGGTTCTCGCTGACAACCTACCAGACTAACGATGGGTGTGTTGTTGGGACCCATCCGGTCGAGGTGTTTGCCATCGAGAATCTCGCCGATGGGAACGTCCGCTGGCTGGCACCCCAGCGCTATTCGGAAACCAAGACCTCGGACCTCACCCTGACGGTGGAGCCGGGTTCGCGGCAGGAGGTTCGATTGGAGCTGACCTGGGACGGGGGCAAGTCCTTTGTTCAGGAGCATGGCAGCGGCGGCTAAGGCGGGCCCCAGGCGTGTGGCACGGCTCGGCGGGTGGCAATTGGCAGGAATCCGCCGATTGCTGGATCTGGGTGGGCCAAGTAAAATGAAGGTGTTGTGTTCTTGGGCATGAGTGGAGCGCTCATCGCCCGATGTCCGGCAATCGATGCGGCTCGTGGGACGGCAGGCGTCGGTGCGTTGATGAACCAAACTTTGAGGGTGGACAATGCCGCGGCGCGCACACGGTGGATTCACGTTGATTGAGCTGCTGGTGGTCATCACCATCATCGGCATCCTGATGGGCCTGCTGCTTCCGGCGGTCAACCGCATCCGCGAGACCGGCCGCCGCACCCAATGCACCAGCAATCTCAAGCAGATTGCCCTGGCCATCATCAACTACGAGACCGGCCTCAGGGTCTATCCCACCGGCCGGCTGGGCTGCGATGGCTGGGACGACCGCGCCGCGGCGACCGATCCCTGGTGCAAGCAAATTCAACCCGCCGAAGCCAACCACTTCCAGCGCTCGGCCCTTGGGGGCTTCGTGCTGATTCTGCCGCAAATCGATCAGATGCCGCTGTACGAGTCGATTGACTTTCGGCGAGGCATCTGGGGCACAGGCACCTACAGCAATTGGCGGCAGTTCAACGGGCATGTGGTCGAGACCTTGCTGCCGGTCTATCGGTGTCCCAGCGACGACAGCGAAGAGTTCCGCGGCACCGGCAACAGCCGTGTGGCCATTGGCAGTTATGCCATGTGCGCTGGCAGCCAGGGGCCCACGTTCGGCATCGATGCCCGCCGAACCAAGGTCTACAACACGGGAATCTTCAACTATCGCAAGCCCACCTACGCCGCCGAAGTCCGCGATGGCATGAGCAACACCCTGCTGCTGGGCGAAGTGATTGAAGGCCACCGCCCCCGATCCTCCAACCGCTGGAGCGCCGCAGGCCGGCACACCGATACCCTGCGGACGACTGACAACCCCATCAATACGCCACCCGGCGAAGGCACGGTGGTCGAGATGTACACCGAGGTCTGGGAAGGCCAAGAGATCCCCTTGCGGGTCAACGGCGCGTTTCAGAGTCGGCACAGTGGCGGGGCCATGTTTGCGTTTGCCGATGGCCGCACCGAGTTCATCACGGAAAACATCGATCTGCCCACCTATCGGGCGATCTCGACCAAGGCCGAGGGCGAGACCCTGGAGTACGCCCGCTACACGTGGGAAACTCGTCGAGGTCGCGGTGTCCCCCGTTGAATAGGCAGGGGGAGCCGTTTAGTATAGCAAGAGTAGTGGTTTGCGCGAGTCGTTTGGTGGGAACGCGACAAGCCTCGATACCCCGGAATCGGGACATCCACCACACGGCCCCGGTCGTGTGCGAAATCCTGTGAGTGCTGAAGCTTTGGCAAAACGCTGGGGCGGTCGGGGATCGCTGGGCGATTGGTACATGGGACCGTGCCGAAGTTGAGTGGATAGCGAAAAGGTTGGGCGATGTTTCGACGTGCCAGTGGGGGCTTCACGCTCATTGAGCTGCTGGTGGTGATCACCATCATCGGCATTCTCATGAGCCTGCTGCTTCCCGCGGTCAATCGCGTTCGCGAAACCGCCCGACGGCTGGAGTGCCAGAACAATCTCAAGCAGATCGCCCTGGCGATTCGCAACTACGAAGTCAACCTGAATAAGTATCAGCCCGGGCGGGTGGGTTGCGATGGCATCACCTATGGGCCTTGCGGCGAGTTTCCAGCGAATTCCAAGTTTCGGGTGGGCACCAGTGGGCTGGTGATGATTCTTCCCCAGCTTGAGCAGCAGGCCCTGTACGACCGCTTTGACTTCCAGAATGGCCCCTGGCGAACCGGGACCGAACAGACGCCAGGCGGCAACTGGTGGGCCGGCAATGCCGAGGCCATCGCCACGGTGCTGCCGGTCTTTCGCTGTCCGACCGACGACAGCGCCGAGTTCATCGAGCAGAGTGGCTACCGGGTGGCGATTGGGAATTACGCCCAGGTGATGGGCAGCAATGGGCCGACGTTTGGGATTGATGCGCGGCGGGTCAAGGTCGAGAACAATGGGATGTTCGTCTACCTGCTGTCGCGACGATCTCGACAGATTCTGGATGGCGAAAGCAATACCCTGATGCTGGGCGAGGTCATCGAGGCCGACACGCCGAACTCGCTGTGCCGCTGGTCGGTGGGATCCCGGCATCGCGATACCCTGCGGACCACCGACAACCCCCTGAACACCCCGCCCGGCGAGGGCCAGGTCGTGGAAATGTACAGTGACAATGTCGACGGGCAGAACGTCCCACGGCGGGTGAATGGCGCGTTCGCCAGCAAGCACTCGGGTGGCGCTTCGTTTGCCTATGCCGATGGTCGGGTGACTTTTCTGGTAGAGAACATCGACTTGCCCACGTATCGGGCCATGTCGACCATCGCTGGCGGCGAAGTGATCAATTATCAGCCATGAAACAACATCAGCCATAAACCGACCGCGGGCGTGACTCCTGGAAATTCGCGACCAGCGTTTGAAACCGAGGGATCCATTCATGCAGGCCAGGCCTTGGGCGATACTGTTTGTGGGACTCGTGGCCCTGTTCGTGGGCTGCGACAACCGACCCTACCGGGCGGCGGTCAGCGGGCAGGTACTGATTGACGGTCAGCCGCTGGAGTACGGCACGATCCGGTTGATTCCCATGAACGCCCGGCCCGCCTTTGGCCGGCTGGACGAGCAAGGCCGGTTTAAGCTGACCACCTGGGACAACGACGATGGCGTGGTGCCGGGCGAGTGCATCGTGCTGGTCTCGGCCGGAAAGAGCCTGTCGGCCACATCGATGCAGTGGTATGCCCCCCAGCAATACGCCCACATGCCCCGCAACGAGACCGAGATGAGCGAGGCCCTGCGGGTGAACATCGACGGACCGACCGAGGGCCTGATCATCGAGCTGACCTGGGACGTGGACCCCCGCAATAACGGCCCGTATATCGATCGATCCAGTCCAGTCGACATTGAGGAATGATGCAAGCGGCCGCAACTCGAGCGCACCTGCGGAAAGAGAGCCACGCGATGAGTGTCAGGACCAACCGCCCCACGAATCCCACCCGCCACAGGTTCGTCGTACGGCGGGCCGGTGGCTTCACGCTGATTGAGTTGCTGGTGGTCATCACGATCATCGGCATTTTGATGAGCCTGCTATTGCCGGCGGTGAATCGCGTTCGCGAAACAGCCCGGCGGATGGAATGCGCCAACAACGTGCGGCAGATTGTGTTGGCCATGAAGAACTACGAGACGACGTTGAAGACCTTCCCGCCAGGGCGGGTGGGCTGCGATGGGATTAACAACGAAGTTTGTAATGGTGTGCCCGCCCAGGCTCGGGTGGGCACCGGCGGGTTTGTGACACTGCTGCCTTATATCGAGCAGCAGGCCCTTTACGACATTTTTGACTTCAGGGACGGGCCCTGGCGGGACAACACCGATCAACAACCTGGCGGCACGGCTGGCTGGTGGAATCGCGCGGCCCCTGCGGTGGCGACCGTGTTGCCGATGTATCGCTGCCCGACCGACGACAGCGACCGGACCATCGTGCAGGCCAATCGGACCATTGCGATTGGCAGTTACGCGATGGTCATGGGAACGAATGGCCCCTCGCGGGGCCTGGCGGCCTTGGCGGTCAAGTTGCAGAACAACGGCACGTTTATGTACGTCAACGCCCGTCGCGAACGAGAGATTCTGGACGGGCTGAGCAATACCATTTTCGTGGGAGAGGTTGTTGAAGGGCACACGCCCAACTCGTTGAATCGCTGGACGGTGGGCTCGCGGCATCGCGATTCGTTGCGGAGCACCGAGAATCCGCTCAACACCCCGCCCGGCGAAGGCATCGTGCATCACGATTACAACGATCCCATCGGCGGCCAGCAGGTCCAACGCCGGACCAGCGGGGCCTTCGGCAGCAAGCACACCGGCGGTGCGAACTTTGCCTTTGGCGATGGCCGTACGGTTTTTCTTGTCGACACCATTGATCTCGAGATCTATCGCGCGTTGAGCACCCGCGCCGGTCGCGAGGTCGTGCAACTTCCTTAGAGCACAAGGGCAGGTCGGTCCGTGGAGCGCATGTTGACCAAGGCGTGGGGCGGTTGGATGG
>JBJHDE010000440.1:0-5078 GCA_050486385.1 Planctomycetales bacterium
CATCACGATCATCGGCATTCTCATGAGCCTACTGCTGCCGGCGGTCAACAGCGTCCGCGAGACCGCCCGGCGGACGCAGTGCTCGAATCATGTGAAGCAAATCTCGTTGGCCACGCTGAGCTACGAGACGAGTCATCGCAAGTTCCCCTACGGTTGGAACACCGGTGGATTCGGCTGGTCGGCGGTGGTGCTGCCCCAGTTGGAATT
Organism: Planctomycetales bacterium; assembly: GCA_050486385.1. Classification (GTDB taxonomy): domain Bacteria; phylum Planctomycetota; class Planctomycetia; order Pirellulales; family Pb10988; genus JBJHDE01. The sequence goes on from JBJHDE010000440.1 coordinate 208, forward strand.
GACCACGCTGTGGGACACCCTCGATTGGAATGTGACCAGCTCCAGTGGCTGGACCCAGGACGGCCCCAACCGCCGCGCCTGTCAGACGGTGATTGAGGTGTACCGCTGCCCCTCGCTGCCGATTCGCACGCGGATGAGTTACAACGGCATTCCCGATCGCGTGCCCACCAGCTACGGCGGTGTGGCATCTTCCGTAGCGCTGACTGACAACTCCAACTCGGTGCAAAGTGGCCCCGCGTTGCGGTCGGCCGAGCAGGACGGCATTTTCTACGGCAACAGCGAGACGACCTTCGCGATGATCCGCGACGGGGCTTCGAACACGCTGATGTTCGGCGAGCGCTACACGGACCCCGAGTTCACCCAGGACGGCCAGGGCATGGATTACTGGTACATCGGCGGCCCGCAGATCGTCGGCTGGAACAATGGCTCCGGCGGCACCGAATACACCGAGTTCGTGGGCTCGACCGCCGTGCCGATCAACGCCCGGCTGATTGCCGAGACCAACGGCCATATCAAAGAGATCTCGTTTGGCAGCTATCACTCTGGCGGGGCGATGTTCAGCTTCTGCGATGGCAGCGTGCATTTCATTCCCGAGGCCGTCGACCTGGAAGCCTACCAGGCCCTGGGGAGCCGCAATGGGGGTGAGATTTCCAATTGGAAGGATTTTTGAGCCCACCGACACACGCAGCAGAGTCGGAGCGAACTCTCGCGCGAACGTGTGGCCCAATTCAGGTTGTGTGGCCTGGATCAGCTTGTGATGCGATGACATGGCGTCCTGTTGGAGTTTCTGGTTTTCGAATGGCCGCGAGTGATCCTCGTCGGTCAGAGGAGTCTCATGAGCGAGTGCATAGGTCGCCGTGGCGTGGGGGCCGAACGGCGGGGGTTTACGCTGATCGAACTGCTGGTGGTGATCACCATCATTGGCATTCTGATGAGCCTGTTGTTGCCGGCGGTCAATAGCGTTCGCGAGACCGCCCGACGGACGCAGTGTTCCAACAACCTGAAGCAACTTGCCCTGGCCACCCTGGCCTACGAGACGGCCCATCGCAGCCTGCCGTCGGGCTGGACGGGCGGGGGCTTCGGTTGGACGGCGATCATCCTGAACCAGTTGGATCAGCAGCCGCTGCACGATTCGCTGGACTGGACCAACACCGAGCGCAGCGGTTGGACCAGTGACACGCCCAACCGCCGGGCCTGTCAAACGGTGGTGGATGTCTTCCGCTGCCCCTCCATGCCGTTGCGAACCCGCTACAACTACAACAGCATCCCCGATCGCGTGCCGGCCAGCTACGGCGGTTGTGCCTCGGGGACGGTCGCCCGCGACAGTCATCTGAAAAACGAGAAGCAGGATGGCGTATTGTTCGGCGGCAGCCAGATCACCTTTGCCCACATCCGCGATGGGGCATCCAACACCATCATGCTTGGCGAACGCCGCCCCGAGCCGGGATTCAGCCAGGACGGGCAGGGGCTGGACTTCTGGTACATCGGCTCCCGCGACATCACCGGCTGGCCCAGTGGTGGCAACGATTTCTCGGAGTTCACGGCTTCGACCGGAGTTCCGCTCAACAGCCGCTTGATCGCCAACACCAACGGCCACCAGAAGGAAGTTTCCTTCGGAAGTTATCACGACACCGGCGCGATGTTCAGCTTCTGCGACGGGAGTGTGCATTTCATTGCCAACGAGATTGGCGAAGACACGTTCATGGCATTGGGAACCCGCGAAGGCGGTGAGGTGAATTCATGGAAAAACTGAACCACGCGACCCGGCTGGCTGTGGTGGCCACGGCGGCGAGTTTGCTGATCGGCTGCCAAGGCGGTATGCAGCCCGACTACGCCGCGCTCAACCTGGCCGAAGTGACCGGCCGGGTCACTTACGACGGCAACCCGCTGGCCGACGGCTATATCATTTTCGAGAACGAGAACGGTACGTTCTCGTACGGCAACACCGATTCCAGCGGCAGTTACCGGCTGATGTACAACAGCGAGAAGTCGGGGATCGCGCCCGGGATGAAAACCGTGCGGATCACCGGCCAGAGCTTCAGCGACGAAGAGGAAGAGTTCTCGGACGCGCCGGAGCGGATTCCAGCCAAGTACAACACCCAGTCGGAACTGCGGGTCGAAGTCGTGCCGGGCAGTCAAACCCACAACTTCGACCTGACCCGCTGAGCCAGCGATTCACCGCAAGGGTCAACACCGCCACGGCCGTGCGGCTCACTCCAACAATTGCTGGAGCAGTCGACCGGCCGGCCGGTCACCCAGGGGCAAGGGCAGTTCGCCCAGTTCCGGCTTGTCGAGCGTCCCAGAGATGTTGGCCTGAATCTCGGTCCCCTTGAGCCGGCGACCGATGGGGCCATCGGGCAAAAAGCTCAGTCCCAGCCGCACGTTAACGGTGATGTCCAGCCGGCGATCCAACTGCACGGCCCCGCGGGTGTACATCTGGCTGTCGCCCAATACGAAGCCGAAACCTTCGTGTTGAATCGTCTGTTCGGCCATTTCAAAGTGGGTCACGCTCTCGTCGATCAGGCGAATCCGCGACACCGCCCGCAGCAGGCGGGCCCAGCGGCCAAAGGCAGGTGACAGGTCCATCTGGACCGAGTCGACGACCAGATCGCCTTTAAGTTCGGCATCCTTGGGGCGTTTCAGTGGGATCCGTCCACCCCGCAGGCCCACCGAGATGCGACCTTCCACGTTGGTGGCATCGGCCACCACCGGGGCGACGTAGGCCAACAGGCCTGCGCAGACTTCGGGCGTGAGGATGATGCCCTTGAGCAGCCAGGTCTCGGGCAGTTCGACGGCGGGGTCGTCTTCAGTCAGGTCGATGCGGGCGGCCGCCATGAAACGGCCACCATTCATACCCACCGACGTGGGGCCGACCTCGACCGAGCCATGCTTGAAGATCACTGGCACTTGCGTGGGCGCGGCCACAAATCCCTGCCATTCGGCGTGCTCCCAGCCATAGCTGGTCTCGACTTCGATGGCGTCCATCCAATGCCAATCGCGGACCGGCAGGGCGGATTCCTCCTCGGCGGGCTCCTCCTGGGCAGGCGGTTTCTCGGGCGTGCGGCCAAACAGCCCGCCGGTCCATTGTTGGGCCAGTTGCTCGGCCTGGCGAACCGTGTCGGCCAGCCCGGTCAGGCGTCCGATCATGTCGCCCACCTCGCAGCGAATCCGCACCGGTTGGCGTTCGCCGCCGCGGAGGACGACGAAGATCTCGTGTTGGGCGAGGAGTTCCTCGACCGAAGGCCAGTGGGCGGACCAGTGGCCCTCGAGTTCCAGCACCGCCGAGAGTCCCAGGTCACCCAGCTTGCCGGCGATGTCCATCAAGCTGCCGGTCGGGTCATGCAGGACTTGCAGGCGTTGGATGGTGATGGATTTTTCGTCGGGCTCGTAACGGCAGCGGAGATCCCACTCGACGCCGTGCATGGCCAGCACGCCGCTGGAGACAATATCGCGCTGGCTGGGGTCGTTTTCGTTGGGAAGGGCTGAGAACTCCAGCGACGACAGGAACCACTGGCGTTCGGCCTCGACGTCGACAATGTGGACGTGGCCATCGCGAAAGGAGCCGACGAACTCTTCGACCCGCTTGCCGGCGGCGAACTGAAAGAACCAACCGCGGAGTGCGGCGACCAGCGGCATTTCGCCTTCGCCCAGTTCCACGAAAAACTGCGGGCCCACGGCTTGCATGCGTCCCACGGCCAAGGGCCGCGCGCGGAGCTCCGCGCCGGTGGCTTCCAGGTTGAGTCGGTCGATGAAAAGCACTGGCCGATTCTCGGCGTCGACAATCCGCAGCCCATGAATGCTGACCGGCTCGTCAGCCGCTTCGCTGACCTGCTCGACGGTGACCTCGCCGCGAACCGCACCGAACAGGCCGTTGAGCACCGCGTCGCGGACCGTGTCGTGTTCGGCTCCCGCTGGAGTGGCCACGGCCCAGATCAACACCACCATCCCCGCAAGTTGCCTCATGCCCTACGCTCCGCCGCAAAGAATCCGAGCCGACACACTGAACCCTGGTATTCTCGCCCGGTGGGGCTTGCTGGGCAAGCTTTTCGAGAAATTCGAGCCGGCGGGTTTTGTGGCGGCGTCGCGTCGAACAGGTGGCTCCTGAGAGGAAGGCCACCGCGAGGCCCGTGAAGAATGCCAAGCGCTTTGCCGCGTTCGGGGAGCCTTCAAAGACAATCGCGTGGTCTGTGCGGCTTGTCGATCTGGGGCTGACACTACCCCCCAGTCCGTGCGGCGGGTTTCCGCCCAGGAATCGATTTCGACAGTCGCGGATTGGGGGCTTACTTCGGTTCGATCCACTCGTGGTAGACCGCCCAGTCGTACCAGATGGGGTAGACCCAGGGATTCCAGGTTGGGTAGGCGGCGGTCAGGGCCGAGACGGCCAGGCAGGCCAGGCACAGCCCGATGCCCCAGCGGCTGCCTCCCAGCCAGCGCGCCGCCGGCAGCAGGGCGATCAGCCATAGCGGCACAAGCCAAAACACCCAGCGAAACGCGCTGCTCATGCCGGAGTAGTTGCGATCGATCTGCCCGCGGCTGAGGTAGAACGTCAGCACCACGAGCGACAGCACCAGGATCATGCCAGCCAGGGCCCGCTGTTCATCGCGGCGGGCGAGGCCCAGCAGCAGGCCGACGAGGCTCAAGGCCCACAGCGGCGTCAGCGAGAACACCCCGTGGTGACCGATGAGCACATGAAAGATGTAGGTGCCGCGGTCGGGCTCGCCAGCGTCAATGCCCCGGGGATTCGACCAGTAGCTTGAGATCACCCGGCCGTTGGGAAGTTCTTCCTCGAACTCGTACCAGTTCTCGCCCTGCGGGTTGAGCCAGGTCTCGTGCCCGCGGAAGGCATAAGGCATGACGAAGGTCTCGTGGGC
>JBJHDE010000441.1:0-5061 GCA_050486385.1 Planctomycetales bacterium
CACGCCAGGCGTCCAGGTCGGTGATGCGGTAGAGTTCCCGGTTTCTGGAGGACAGGTGCGAGTCAAAGGCTTTCGCGCTGCGGAGGGTGTTGCTGGTGGTTTGCGGTCGACTCTCCTCGACACGCACGTGCGTCACCTGGCCATCGTTGTCCCGCACGAGTTCCGTCACCAGTTCAACATGCGAGCCGCCGTTCTTCCTGGCGGGTGGCGTGTAGATGATATCACCAGGACGGGCTGCCTGGGCCGACTGGGGCTCGATAATCGTGACGCCTTCCCGGAACCGGGGGCCGTGAACCTTGCTGACATACCAGATACCGCATTGCAGGGCGTAACTCGTGTAGGAGGAGCAGACCTTGCCGTAATAGCACTCGGCGTTTGTCAACTTCCCCTGAAGATTCTCGGTGTAGAGGACGCTTTCGGGGTTCTCGACGGCGGCGAGGAACGTCTTCAAGAAGATGTCAAAGCCGATATAACGACCGACATGCTTGACGCTTGAGTAGGGTACGCCGGTGTATTCCTTTCCGGCCGTGAAATGTCCGCCCCGATTCGGCATGCCGTCAGCCACCGGCGTCCATTTCACCCGCGACATGATACGGGCGTACTCGATCGACTGCTCCTGCCACGTGAGCGACCCGCTGGTCCCGTCGTCTTCAGAGGCCCTGGCGGCCGGCCCCAGGCCGACCGACAGGCCGAGGAATCCGGCCCACAGAATCTTTGTCGTCGTGTTCATTCAGAGTTCTCCCTTCATCGCCGTATGGCTCATGTCTTGTACCAGCCCCGATCAGGCGGCTGGAACGCCCGTGTTTCGACACATCGAAGGACCGAGACACGCTTTCGCGCGTTCGATTGTACCTTCACCCCGGTTGCTTGTCTCCTTCGCCCGCTTTCCAGTTCGGGGGAAGGATCGGCAACGGGTTCGTTGATTCTGACTCGGCACGCTTGCTCTTCGCGACCGACCACGTCTGCCCGGCCCTCGCGGAGGGTTCAATTGCCGAACACGCCGGGGAAGGGGAACAGCCGGGCGAGTTCCTCGTCGGTCGGGCGGCGGCCGTGCTCCGCGATCTCAAAGGCCTCGGCGTGCTTCACTTCGGCGGCTTTCTCGGTGCCGTAGATCGCCACCAGCCGCTCGCGGTACTGGTTGGCGATGTTCGCGAAACGATTGCGGAAGCGCTCGCGTGCCTGGCCGCGCCCCGCCGCCCGCTCGGCGTCGGTCTGCGGGTCGATGTGGCGGCTGCAACAGCCCCCTTCCACGAACTGCGATTCCATCACCGCCAGGGCGTTGACCTTCGTCTCCACGACCGGATCGATATCGATCACCACGTCGGCCACGAACGGATAGGGGCGGGTGAAGCGGTCGTAACTGAAGAGGAATACGGGATTCGTCTCCAGGTAGGGGACGTCGGGACAGAAATAGGGAACCGTCACCATGTAAGCTGCGTCGCGGACCACCAACCCGGCGTTGCGGTGGTCGGGATGGTAGTCGTTCAGGCGGTGGACGACGACAATGTCGGCCTGCCACTCGCGGATCAACCGCACGACGGTGCGGCGGGTTTCCAAGGTGGGCATCAGTTCGCCGTCGTGGATATCGAGCACTTCGGTCTCGGCGATTCCCAGCACCTCGGCCGCCTTCCGCACTTCGGTGATCCGCCGCTGCGCGAGCGGGCCGCCGGCCATCCGCCAGTGGCCGATATCGCCGTTTGTTAGCGAGACGAACTTCACTTGGTGCCCCTGGCTGGCCCACAGAGCGCCCACGCCGCCGGCCTGGATTTCCGAATCATCCGGATGGGCGCCGAAGACGATGATCCGCAGCTTGCCGTCGTCCGACTTGGATGCCGGCTGGGGCCGCCAGCCGGCATCGCCGGGTCGCGGGGCCTCAATATACACGTCGTCGGCCAAGAGCACGGCCATCACCAGACCAACGCAGAATACAGAAGCGGCGGCAATGACAAAGCGGTTGCGCATGGCGAGGCTCCTTCATGGATGCAAACGGTGGTGAAACGAAAACGGGACACGTTGGTTGTTTGTGAATCGGCACTCTTTATTGAGGCCAACCATGTCTGCGCAAGGTGAATCCGCGGCCAGCTTGGAAGCCGTTTCCCGAGAACCCAGACGGGATCGCCATCGGATTGTCCTGCGTCGACACGACGCCGTATCGACGGCCACTCGCTGTCGGTCCGCGGGTGGTGGAGCAACTCCAACCTGCCTCCGCGGACAAGGGACCGGCCAACGGCGCAACGGTCCAAAATACGCTTTTGGTCAGCCGAGCCACGAGTTCGCCACCAGAGACGACGGCACCGTCAGGCTTCAGTGAGGCCGCAGCTCAATGGCCGTGGAAACGACTGGAGCGCTATCCCGTCCAAGGCGATCGGGTTGCTTCCATGAGGCCGACCCTCGATGGCCACGGAAACGCTCGCTCGCAAAGCTTAACGAGTCCAAGGGTGGGGAGCAAGATTGCGCTTGGTCCAGCCAAAGGGGCACAGGGGCGGGGCGTTCCAGCGAGTTGGGCATCGACTGCAGCACGGTGGCGCGCTACGTCAAAATCGCTCCAGGCTGACGCAGAATCCGCCATTCCTCCCGCCGGGGCCGGCCGGCTGGTCGGACGATCAACTGCACGCCGTTTGCCGACGAGATGCGCGCCAGGCTTGACGGTATTGGGCCGACTGCCTGGTTGCAATTGACGACGCCACCAGCGAGGTCGCACGTTCAAATTGCGATCATCACGCTCGTCCGCGTTTGACCCACCGGCTAGATGCCGTTCAATACTGCTCCAGCGAGGCCGTAGGTTCTATTTACGTCAATTCACCCTCGCCCGCGTTTGACCAGCAGAGGTGTGGCCTGCGTCAGGCGTCTTCACGTCCATGCCCCCGGGCGGGCGAATTTCAACTGGTCGGACACGACGCGTTCGCGGATGTGTGTGACAACGGCTGCACGCGGGGACGGCGCCACCATCGAGGTGAAATCGGCAGTTTCAGCCCCTCGACGAACTTGTTGGCGCGCTGGACAACAGTGTGGGTATGGTTCTGCATGAGTACCCCTTGTGAAAGAGTTGTGAAGATGACAGAAGTCGTGAACTACTCGGGAAAGTTGTTCGCCTAGGGTCGCAGGCTTTGTTGAAACCCGCATCTGCCAATTGTTCCTCGGCCCCATAAAAAACGTCGGGAAGCGTCCGGCGTCTGGGAGGGCGTGGCACACTGTTCAGCTCTTGGCAACCGCCGCCACGGCCGTTCGACCAGGTGGCGTGACACCCACGATCTCGTCATCCTCGGGGTGATCAGCGTCCGGCTCCAGCCAGGCCCAGACATAGGTCATGCGTTCATCCCGGCAGACGGCCGGCCTCCGTGGGCCAGCGAGGTCGGCTTCGGTAAAGTCAAGCTTGAGGGCCCGCCGGAGGTGTTCACGGTTGGTCGTCGCCTGGACCGCTCGCGCCTCGGTCGTTGAAGCCGGCAGCCGCAAGACCACTGCCTGGTCGCCGTCGACTCCACCAATCGACCTTCGGCCACCAAGCCCTTGCGAGGGTGGTCGAGCATGTCCTCGCCGATGGGAAGAAGCGAGTTGGCCGCCCAAACGGAGAAAGTCGGCCGCTGGTTGGGCCAGGCGAAAGATGACCCCACACACATCAGGTGGGTGGGCCCCAGACGATGTCGCCCCGCGATTCTACGGTCGCGGAAGTCGACGAACTGTGAGAGCGGGAGCGCCCCCTGGATGGGTGAACCGTGCCATTCGGAATCGGCCCCGGCGGACTCATCCCTCTGTCGCGGCTCAAGAGGCATTCAGGCGTCGCTGACCGAGTTCGCAGACACTGGAACTTCGCCAGCCCCCCAGTCCGCCGTTGCTCAGCCCGGCAGAATCGCTCATTGGGTGACACCTCGGCGACACAAAGTGGCACGATGTAGAACAAAACAACCGCGACACGGCGCAACACCGCATTTCGTCATAAGTCATCAACATCACAAGACTTAAAGCCCTGAACTCTTGGAAGCCAGGAGGTTGCGACGGGGGCTCATCGCCTCCAAAATCCAGTGACCGCCCGAATCGTGTGGGTTCAAGTCCCACCTCCGGTACTTCTCGTCTTATGGGGCTTGGCCGCCAATCGTTGCGGGTCGGAGCCCCTTGCCTCCCCCCCTCGGCCATTCACCCAGCAGGCCTGACGGCACTGGTGATCCAAGGACGGTTCCCGCGACCTCGCCCGGGGCCCCTCAAGGGCGGAGCCTGCCGACCAGGGCCAACGATTTTGTTAGCGGAAATCCGACCCCTTTTGACACTCAGCGGGTTGGGGTGAAGTAGTACCGCCGCTGACCCAAGCGGCCGCGCCCCGTCTTCGGCGGGCATTTTTCCCGTTCCTCTGGGCGGCGTGGGGCTTTATGCTGCTCAACGCTTGCGGACATCGCACGCCGCGGTCACCGCCCTGGCGGTCCCGGCCGATTGGCCTTACGGAGGAGTGTACCCAACGTGCTGGAACGGGTGCTGATCGCCCTGGATCGTTATCACCGACTTGTGGCCCTGGCGGTCGCGGGCCTGTTGATCGCTGCCCTGACGCATGTGACCGGGCTGACGATCGAGGATTCGCCCGAACGCTGGATGCCTCGTAGCACCCTGGAGGCCTGGACCGTTTTCGATACCCACTTCGATGTGGGCGACACGGTCGCCGTCGGGGTCCACTTCCGTCGCCCGGTGGTCGAAAGCGACGCGGGGCGCTTGGCCAATCTCCGCGAGAAGCTGGCCGGCATTCCGGGCATCAAGCGGGTGTATGATCCCTCGCTGGTGGCCGCCGAAATCGAAGACGTGCCGCTGCTGGAACTCATCGACCCGGACAATCGCGAGCGTTTCTCGGTCTATGCCGGCGCCCTGTGGGACAGCGGACGCCAGGACGAAGGCGTTCCTGGGCGAACCCTGATGTTGGTGGCCGAGCTGGACTACATGGCTGCTGAAAGCGATGTCGATCGGCTCAACGACGTGCGTCGGGCCTGCGTTCTGGACATCTACGCCATTCTGGACCAAGAGCGCGGCGATCCCGCTTGGGGCGATGTGGCCTTTCACACGGCCAGCGGCATTGTGATCATG
>JBJHDE010000442.1:0-5057 GCA_050486385.1 Planctomycetales bacterium
GCACCAGGTTGTCGATCTTGGTGCCCTCGCCCACGGTGGTGGCCCCAAACGAGCCGCGGTCGATGGCCGTCAGGGCGCCGATCTCGCAGTCGGGGCCGATCTCGACGTTGCCCAACTGTGCGGTCCGCTGGTGTCGGCCGTTCTCGTGTCGATAGCCAAAGCCGTAGGCCCCGATCACCGCCCCGGCATGAATCACCGTGCGATCGCCCACCCGCGTGCCCGGATAGAGCACCGCGTTGGGAAACACCTCGACCTCGGCCCCCAAGCTCACCTGGGCCATGATCCGCACGCCGCTGTGAACCGTCGTGCCCGGGCCAATCTGGACGTGCGGCCCAATCGAGGCCCCCGGGTGAATGTTGGCCCCTTCGGCAATTGTGGCCGTGGGATGAACCGAGGCCTCGGGGCTGATCCCGATGGCGGGCTCGACCCACGGCGGACGAAAACCGGCCACCACCCGGGCAAAGGCGACCTGCGGGCGTTCTACGCGGATGACCGGTCGCGGATCGTCAAAGGGCAGTCCGGGGGGCATTAAGAAGGCCGCCGCCGGGCATTGGGCGGCCAGCGGCAGGGCCTGCTCGTTGTCGATCAGCGAGAGCTGACCCGCCTGGGCCTCGTACAGGGGGCGGGCGTCGGACAGCTCCACCGAGCCATCGCCTTCGAGTTGCCCGCCCACATCGTGGGCAATGTCCGCCAACCGTCGCGTGTTCATCGGATGTCCTTTCCGGGGAGCCCAGGCCAGTGCCGTCTGACCGCGAGCGGGCGGCAAATCTAACCCGGGTGGGCAAGAGCGGGCAAGGTCAAGAACGGCTCCCACCCTTAGGGCAGGGGGCCAATAGCCCGCTCAGCGGCGAATGCTCGGGCTTTCGGCGGCGATGTACTGGGGAGCCAGGGCCAGGATGGCCGATGATAGAGTCGGCGCGATCGCCCCAATCGCTACAACTGGCCTTTGCCTTGGCAGCGAGGCGGTTTATCGTGCTGGCGTGCTGCGGTGGCCAGGATGGCCGCCTTCCTTATGGCAACGGATGCGATGCCCAACTCCTCTTGGCAATCGGCGCGGGTGCTGGTGCTGGTCGGCTGTCTGGTGACACTGCCGATTGTGGCCGTGCGCGACTCGCTGGCTTCCTGGATGGCTCCGCCCCCGCCGGCCGAATCGTCGGAGCCAAGCTGCGACGACCCACGGCTGAACGCCCCGGCCCAGCCGAGCCAGCTCCTGGCTGTCCGCCGGGTAGACGCGATGCTGGGACCGCCGCCGCCCTCGCCGCAGTTTCTGGGAGGCTCCCGAGGGGCTGATGCGGAGAGCACCCCCTGGACGCACAACGAACGCTTTGTGCCCTCCAGCGAGTTCATCGAAGCCCCGCCCGCCGAACGGTTCATCCCGGCGAGCATGCCGGACGAGATTCCCAACACCACGGCCGAGATCGCGGGCCAAGTTCCCCCAGCCGATGGATTGGCTGCCAGTGACCAGGTTGCTGCCGGCAGCCAAGTGAGTTCCGGCGGCCAGTTTCCCGCCAGCGAGCCGCTTCCCACGATGGATCGGGTGGCATCCGCCCCGGACACCGCCGACGTGCCCGATGTGCGGCGGCCGCGGATTCCCGAGGTGATGCCCGTGAGCAATCACGCGGTGGCCACCCGCGGACCGCGCCTGCCGCTGACCCGTGACGAGATTGAGCGGATGGAGACCATCCGCGAGCGGTTGCAGGATTATGGGGCCACCTTTGGCCGCCTGGAGCGATGGGGCGATGAGGGGACTTTTCGCTTTCAGTGCCGCATTCCGCTGTCTCACGACCCCGAGGAATCGCGGCATTTCGAGAGCGTAGGCGACAGCCCATTGGCCCTGATGGAGGATGTCTTGCGGCAGGTGATCAACTGCCGCGACACTCCGCCGCAGATGGCCCAACGGTTACCGCCTTTGGCCCCTTGAACTGGTCGGCGGAACGGGTATGGTTTCACTCCCATGGGGCAGCATGGATTGCTCCGAGTGTGGCGGAGTTTGCCGGACCCCCAGTTGCCGCGAACCGTTTTGCCCAGGCACGAGGTCGCTGCTTGGCAGCCCGCCTGAGGTCAGCCGGTGGACTGGGGTCCGCTGGGCGTTCGGAATCAACGAGTCTCTTGCCGCTGAGTCGTCCATCAGGTGAGGCCACCAACATCGGCCCGGGTTCGGCATTCCGGCGGGATGAGCCGTCCCGTGCGGCCGAAGGTGTTGACTCCCTGGTGGTGGAAAAGCTCGAATCGCAACCCGGTGGCGGTCCCCGAACCGGAGGACTCGCCGGCGGCGCGGGTCGAGGCCGTGCTGTTTGTCGCCCGCGAACCGCTGCCGAGCCGAAAACTTGCGGAATTGGCCGGGGTCGAGGATGGAACGGCGGCCAGGACGCTATGTCGAGAACTGAACGAGACTTACGATGCACGAGGCACGGCGTTTCGCGTGGAACATTTGGCCGGCGGCTATCAACTTTTAACACGGCCTCAATATCATCGCTGGCTGCGCCGACTTCATCAAAGGCGACTCGAACTTCGCCTGAGCGGTCCAGCCCTGGAGACCCTGGCCATTGTGGCCTACCGACAGCCGGTCCTGCGAAGCGAAATCGAGAACATCCGGGGTGTGGCCTGCGGCGAAGTCTTACGGCAGTTGATGGATCGCGAGTTGGTCCGGATTGCCGGCAAGAGCCAAGAGTTGGGCCGCCCGTTTCAGTATGCAACGACCAAGCGTTTTTTACAGGTTTTTGGACTACGTGACCTTGACGATCTTCCCCAGGCTGAGCGACTTCGGAAGCGCAGCGGGGGCGACGGCGAGGTCGAACCATCCGACGAGGATCCCATCGTGAGCGTCACCCTCCAACCCATCAGTCCGTCCGAAGATCGTGTCGAGGACGAAACCCTCCTGTCCACGCTCCAGGCCCAGGCCGACGACGAGGTCGAAGGCGACGTCGCGGATGACGCCGCTGACGACGCCGATGAGGACTGGGACGACGACGAGGACGACGATGACGAGTGGGATGACGACGACGAAGATGATGACGAGTGGGACGACGACGACGAAGATTGGGACGATGACGACGACGACGAGGATTGGGACGACGAGGACGACCTCGACGACGATGAAGAGGACGATTGGGAAGAAGACGACGACGAGGTCGAGGACGAAGCGGTCTGAGCCCTAATGAGGTGGCTGATTCCGTCGCACGATGGGCCCGCGGCCGTTGCGCGACGGAGTGTTCAACAGCGTTGAACCATCCGCCAGGCCCCATCCAGCCGATCGCTGGCATTTGCCGAGATCTCGAGCACCACACCTCAACGGCGGCTCCGGCCTGGCTGTTGGGGTGTTTGCCTTGCTAGCCCCAGGGACCGCCGGGGCGTCAGTCCCGCTTGAGGGCCTTGGCGATCAGCACATCCAGATCGACCTCGCCGGTGGCGATGGCCTCCATGACCGAATCGGTCTGGGTCGAGCGGTCGTACTCGCGGACATCGGCCAGAATCCGCTCGATCTCGACGGAGTCGTGGCCCCGCTCGCGGAGCAGGGCCACCAGTTCGTCGTATTGGCCGGGGGTCTGGGACATGGTTCTGGCCTTGAAGAGGGGTGTCAGTAGCGGTCATCTTCGTCGTCGTCTTTGATCCCAAACTCGCGTTCCATCTCACGCAGCACGTTTTGCTCGCGGATCAACGCCCGCATCAGCTTGGGGAACGGCAGCTTGCCCAGGGCACAGGCGCGTTGGATCAGGTAGGGAATGGGGCTGTGGGGCTCCATTTTCTGCAAGCGACTGGCCGTCTCGTCAAGAATGCGATACAGGTCGTCGCGGCTGGGTTGCTTGGGCTGCGCCATCACCACCTGTCCTGGCACCATGCCGGCTTGCCCGGCGGCGACCATCCCGCCCTGGGCGGCCATCATCTCGCCGCCAGCGGCTTGGTCCTGATCACCCTCCACCGGCCCGACCCGCTCGGCCATTTGGGCAATCAACGTGGCACAGTCGTTCAGGGCGTTGCGAATCTGGGCCAGGGCCGGGGCCTCTTCGCCCATCTTGGCGTCGAGATCATCCGACAGGAGCCGCAGCTCCGCCTGGGCACCTTGGGCGTCGGCCAGCATGGTATGCACTACCTGCGGCGTCATCTGTGCCATGGCGCGTTCGAAGTCCGCCATCGACACGCCGCCCTTGCTCTCCTGAGCCTGATGCCAATCCAGCCAGGAGAGCCCATCGTCGCCGTCTTCGCCCGTCAACGGCAGTTGCCGCAACGACAGCGGATATCGGGCCCCTCGGTCGGGGTCATCAAGCCAGTTGAACGGCGCCGCCCGCACGTCGATTTCGTCTTCGTCTTCGATCTCGGGATGCATGCGGTCCCAGATCAACATGCACATCAGCCGCATGAGGTGCAGGCCCTCGCGGACGCCGGCAAAGGTGTGCTGCTTGCTGAGGGCCTCGGTCAGTCGGGCGGCGGTCAGCAGGTCGCGGCTCTGATTGCTGAGAATCTCGATCGCCAGATGCTCGATGCCTCGCCAGTCGGCGTGCTTGGCGTCGGTCGGCCGGGTGGGATCGTTGGCATCGAAGGCGTCGGGATTGATCTCCTTGCGCAGCTCTTCGAACTCTTCACGCTGGGCAAATGAAACCGAATCGCCGGCGGGTTCGTCCTCGGAGATCGGCCGCAACAAGGCGGCATAATCCAGCCGGGCGGGCGTGCCCGTGTCAAACGGCTTGTACGATCCACTCAGGATCTCCTCGTACAGGGCCTGTTGCTCGGCGGTCAGCTCAAAGGCCAGGCCGTCGTCGTCGTCGTCTCGGTCGTCGTCATCACTCACGTCGTCGGCCCCGCCAAAAGAATCCAGGTCGTCGTGATCCACGTCGTCATCCAGGCCATCGCTGGCCTGGAGGTCGTCATCGTCCGCGTCGTCATCATCGTCGTCATCGAGGCCGCTCGTCAGATCGTCGTCGTCGTCATCGAGGCCGCTCGTCAGATCAGCGTCGGCATCATCGTCGTCGTCGAGGCCGCTGGTCAGATCATCGTCGTCGTCATCGTCGCTGTCGAAGCTGCTCAGATCAACATCGTCGTCATCGTCGTCGCTGTCGAAG
>JBJHDE010000443.1:0-5032 GCA_050486385.1 Planctomycetales bacterium
CCAAATTCCCAGCCACACCCGACGGGTCCGCAACATGGCGGCGGAGTAATTCGCCTGGTGCATCCACTGCCGCTCGAACGTGGTGATCGGCTCCTCCATGGGAGTGGCCTTGATCAACTGCCACATGTAATAGGAATCGTCGAACGACAGCCGCTCGCTGTCGCGGAGGAGTTGCTCGTGCGGAATCTCCATTGGCGGCGGCGTGTAACGAAACCACGTTAAACCGGCGGCCACCACGGCCAAGCCCATCACCAGCCCCCCCAGGAGCATGAGCCCCGGCCCGGGATGCCATCGCGGCGCTTCCACCGGCTCGGGGGCGGCCGGCTCCAACGCCCGAAGTTCCCGCAGGGTGCGGACTTCCAGCGTGGTGCCGCAGGGGCAATCGAACGGCAGGCCGATCCGGGCGGTGTCGACCACGTGCCGGGCGTCGCAGTTCGGGCAGGGCAGCAGATACTTCTGGCTCATACTCGTTCACTGTACCCGATGAAAAGGCCGCGTCGCGGGCGAAATCGGCCAGATGGCGGTGTGCGGCCAACGGGCCTCAGACCGCCCATACGCGAAATCGCCCGCCAGTGTTCTTGCAGGACTTGGCGCCGTCTTTGGGATGGATTGGGCAATCGCGGGCATTCCAGCATCCTGCGGCTGCGCCTAGGCGTCGGGTTGGGCCCGGGCCCGGCCGTCGTTCCAGGGCATGGTGATTCCTCCATCCACCAGAATCGAGCTGCCGGTGAGGTATTCGCTGGCCGGATCGGTCAAAAACACGACCGCCCGGGCGATCTCGTCGGGTCGGGCCAGCCGCCCCCAGGGCAAGCCGGCGGCGGCTTTCTCCAACTGCTCGTCCGTGTAGAATTTGCGCTCGCCGGGCGTGTCCGTCCAGCCGGGATAGACCCAATTGACGCGAATCCGGTGCGGGGCGAATTCCAGCGCGGCCGAGCGGCACATCTGATCGACCGCCGCCTTGGCCATGTTGTAGGCCATGCAATCGGCATAGGCCTTGTAAGCGTGGGGCGAGCTGATGGCCGTTATCGCGCCGCGGGTCTGGCTGGCCACCATCTGGCGAGCCACCGCCCGCAGCGTGAACAGGGCCCCCCACATGCTGACGTCGATGGTCCGTCGCAGGCCTTCCAGACTGGCCGTCAGCAGCGGCTCGCGGTCGCTGTAGATCGCACTCAGCACGGCGGCATCCAGCCGGCCGAAGTGATCGACCAGCGACTCGACCATGGCGTCCACCGCGTCGGGGTCCGAGACATCGGCATCGATGGCCAACGCCCGACGCCCAAGCTGCTCGATGCGGGCGACGACCTCGGCGGCGTTGTCGGCGTCTTGGAAGTGGTTGATGCAGACATCAGCCCCAGCCTGGGCCAGGGCCACGGCCGTGGCCCCGCCGATGCCGCGACTTCCGCCAGTGACCAGCGCCACGTGATGGGCCAACGGTGCCACGATTCTGCAACTCCCTGCCAGCGGTCCAGCGAACGGTCTTCGTTCCAGCCGCCATCCTGATGTTGGCCGGCGGAGCGGTCAATTGCCTCGGAGCCGCGGACTGGGGCCAAGGGCTTCGGGGCGAGGGACTCCTCACACCTGGGGTTCGTACAACACGCGGGCTTCCGCCTGACCGGGCGTCAGCATGACCAGCCCACCGGCGGGATGATTCACATGAACCACACCGCCCTGCTGGCCGGCGGCGTGCGCGGCGAGAATCGCTTCGAGTCCCTCGACGGCGGCCACCACCTGACGATCGGTCGAGAGGTCGTTGTAGTCGAGTCGGCGAACCCGCTCGAGCCGATCGCCGCGGTGCTCCAGCGGTCCGCCGCACTCGATCTCGGCGACCTCGTGGAAGAATCGCGACAGGACTTCGATGCCGTAGCCCCGTTGTCCCCGCTCGCCCCAGGGCTCCAGGACCTCGGCGTTGTAGTGGTTGTTCAAGTGGGTCTTCAGGCTCATGGGGGTTCGCCCCTCGACGGTCAACTCCACGCCCCGGCGGCGAGCGTGCCCGTACCACAACCCGTTGTCAAAGCGGAATTGAACCTCCTGGTCCACGTAACCGGGAAAGTTGTCGGGCGTGACCCAGTTGGTGTAGATGTCGAAGACGGCCGTCCGCTGATCGGGATAGGCGTACTCAAGCTGCATCTGCACGGCGTCCCAGGTCGTGCCATCGGCCGGACCGACCAGCCCGCGTTGCCCGGTGGCCGAGATCCGCGTCAGCCGCCCACCGAAGGTGAAGTCGATGAGCTTGATGTAATGCACCGCCACGTAGGTGGCCGGATTGCGACCGGTGATCCAGGCCGAGAACTGCTGGCCGGAGATCTGCTTGGGTTCCAGCAAGGTGCAGTAGCCGCTGTGGACCTGGCCCAGGATCTGGTCGACCACCAGGGTCCGCAGCCGCTTGTGATCGGGGTCCAACAATTTGTGATACACCACCTTGGCGGCCACGCCCCGCGAGGACGCCAGCGCGGTGAGTTCGTCAAGCTCGGCCAGGTGCAGGACCGAAGGTTTCTCGATCAGCACGTGTTTGCCGGCCCTGAGGGCTGCTTGAGCCGGCGCGAAGTGGCGATCGTCGGGGGTGGCCACGCAGACGCAATCCAGCTCGCAATCGGCCAGCATTCGCGGCACGGCGTCCTCGCCGGAAAACGAGCGGATCACCTGCCGGTCGGCCCATTTCTGGCCAAAGGCCTCGGCCCGACGACCCGACAACGAGGCGATGGCCACCAGCCGGACCTCGACCTCGGAGTCGCCCACTCGGCCCAGTTGGGCGTGGCGGGGTTCCAGCAGGGCCGGCACGTAGGTCTCGTCAAAAATCATGCCGCAGCCGACCATGCCCACCTGGAGCACGCGGCGAGGGGAACTGGCCATCGGGGAGACTTCTCCAGAGCGGGGGCGTCTTGAATGCGCGGGACTTCGGGGCTATCACAGACCCCTGCGAAAGAAGCCAACGCGGGCTCCTCAGAGGAGACCGCGATTGCAGGGGGCGAGCGACGGAGCACGACCCCGGGACTTCTTTCGCGGGTCCCAACAATACCACCGTTGAACCCGGTCCACATCAAGAGGGTGCGTCTTCCGATGTCCAACAATCCGACCGTCCTGCTCAGCGGGTTCGCCGACGAGGCGGCCAACAACAAGACGGCCGTCGAGCAGTTTGCCGCCTTTGCCGCCCTGGGGCTGAAATACTACAGCCTGCGGTTTATCGACGTGGGCAGCGGCATCAAGAACGTCATGGCGCTGACGCCCAGCGAGATTGAGACGGTCTTGAAGCTGCAAGACGAGTACGGCTTGCAGGTGGCGTCCATCGGTTCGCCTTTGGGCAAGGTCAAACTGGTGGATGTCGAGGACGGCAGCAAGAACCGCTACGTACCGTTTGACGAGTACCTGGACGGCGAGGTACAGAAAGCCTGTGCCTTGGCCAAGACGTTTGGCACCAAGCTCATCCGGGGCTTCAGCTTTTACCCCCCCCGAAACGACGACCCCGAGCAGCACCTGCCCCAGGCCGTTGAGCAGATCCGCAAGATCTGCGAGGTCTGCGGCGAGGCCGGCCTGATCTACGGCCTGGAGGTCGAGGCCAACCTGATTGGCCGCGATGGCCCGCTGATGGCCAAGCTCTACGAACAGGTCAATCACCCGGCCCTGATGCTGATTTTCGACGGGGCCAACGTCCTGATGCAGGGATACACGCAGCAGGAACTGTTTGACCACTACGTGGCCCATAAGCCGGGCCTGGGTTGGCTGCACATTAAGGACTATCTGCCGCCGGCCGACCGGGCCCCGACCGAGCGGAAAGGCTTTGTCGACGAAGAAGCCATCAAGCACTTTGTCCCCGCCGACCGCGGTGGCAGCGGTCACGAGGCCATCTTGCGCGACTTCCGCGGCATGATCCCCAGCCTGGCCGAGAAGCTCCGCCTCAAGGGCATTCCCGGCGTGTTTCTCGATCTCGAACCCCACGTCAAAGGCGGCGGCCAATTCGGCGGCTTCAGCGGCCCCGACGGCATGGGCGTCGCCCTGCGGGCGCTGTGCCGGCTGCTGGACTATGTCGAAATCGACTACGAACTGCGGAACTTCGACGATATCCGCGCCGCCCGCGGCTTTTGAGTTGGCGGGCTTTTGAGTTGGCGGGCTTTTGAGTTGGCGAACTGCGACCACCCGCGCGCTAATCAGTTGAGCGACGGGTCGGACGGCACGTTCTGGATGTTCAAAGCCGCCAGAATCGGGTTGCGGGCCTCGCGGACCAACCGCCGCCACAAATCCTCGGCCGGCGTGAACACGTGGTCCTGGGTGGCCAGCATCGTCAGCCACACGCCTTCGCGAAGCTCTTCTTCCAATTGGCCGGCGGCCCAACCCGCGAAGCCCAGAAAAAACTTCATCGGTCCAGGATTCAGCGAGACAAGCTGCTCAAGCTGCTGACTCTGGACGCTGTAGCAAATGCTGGGGGCGACCTCGAGTTCGGCAATCGTGGGCTGCGTATGCAGGGCCATCAACGGGCCTTGCACCGGACCACCGACGAACACCGGATCGTGGGTCTCGATCGGCGTGCCGCTGACTTGCTCCCAGACTTCGCGGACGGTGTACCGTGAGGAGCGATTGACCACCAGGCCCAGGGCCCCCTCCTCATCGTGTCGGACAATCAGCACCACGGTCTGAAAAAAATTGCTGTCCATCAATTCGGGGACCGCGATCAGCATGTAGCCCTGTAAAGAGTTCATCGGCTGGGGTCTCCCAAAGCGAGTGTGCCGCGCAAAACACGTGACTTCTCAAGATTTTAGCCCAGTCTCCGGCCAGGGGATAGCCTTCGACACCGGCGCCCCGCATCGGCCAAGATGTGGACACGGCATCCGCCCTTTCGGAGGAAAGAATCCGCGAGAAGGTTCGTCGCGGGTTGGATGGATTCGGCGGGCTGGGGCTCTGGCGTCTGGCTCACGAGGCACATCGTTTGCACGGCGAACCGGTCACGACGCCCAACTCGGGGCCGCGACCGACGCCGAAAATGATAGGGGAGGGCCGATCAGGGGCATCGGCCCAGGGCGATGGCGTGTCGACGCCGCGT
>JBJHDE010000444.1:0-5028 GCA_050486385.1 Planctomycetales bacterium
CCGGCCACATTCTGGGTGCGGCCCTGATTGAGATTCGCTCGGCCAATTCCAGCGTCGTGTTCTCGGGCGACCTGAGCGTGGCCGATCAGGTGAGCATTGCCGGGGCCTTTGTTCCTGCCTGTCAGCCCGACGTGTTGGTCTTAGAAAGCACCTACGGCAACCGCCTGCATACGCATCGGCCCGTGCAAGAAGATCGCCTGGTGCGTCGGGTGGGCGAAGTGGTCGCCGAAGGTGGCAGCGTGCTGTTTCCCTGCTTTGCCTTAGGGCGGGCTCAAGAGGTGCTGGTGCTGCTGGGCCGCGCCATGCGCGAAGGCCATTTGCCGCACATTCCCGTGTATGCCGATGGCATGGTCCGGCGGATTTCGCATGTCTACAGCGAACACGGCGACGAACTGGGCGTCTTCAGCCGCCGCTTGTGGGATCAGGGTTTGGACCCGATATTCCCCGACGACTTGCCCATCGAGCCCGTGGCCGCGGCCCACCAACGGCAACGCATCGCCAGTGGCGAACCCTGCATCGTGGTCGCCAGCGGCGGAATGCTGCAAGGCGGGGCCAGCCAGTTTTACGCCAAGCAATGGCTCAGCAATCCCAAGCACCTGGTGGCCCTGACCGGCTATCAGGATGAAGAATCGCCCGGCCACGCCCTGCTGGAACTGGCCAGTCAGGCCCACGACGTGCCGCGGACCATCGAGCTGGAAGACGTCATCACCGAGGTCCGCTGCCAGATCGAGAATCATCCGCTCAGCGCGCATGCCGATGGCAACGAGCTGGCCGCCATTGCCGCCAAGCTGAAACCGCGGCTGGTGCTGCCCGTCCACGGCGATCCCGAAGCCCGCGGGGCCCTGGGTCGCCGCCTGCGGGAGCTGACCGACAGCCAAGTCATCCTGCCGCAGTTGGGAGGAACCTACAGCGTGAAGCCGTCGGGCCGCCCGACCTCCGACCGACCCTCGGGGCGAACCGTCGACCTGCTGGCCCTCTGGCCGCCCTGGGATCCGTATGCCAAGCGGGAACTCGACCTCGAACGCTTTCATGCCTGGATCAGCAGTCTGCGACCGCGGGTCCGCTCGGTCAACATTGAAGATCTGGCCGGCCTGTGGCGGAGCCCCGTCGGGGCCAGCGACGCCGACATCGACGCCGTCCGCGAGGCCCTGGCCCGCCAACGGTTGCCGTTTTTCGTGCCCGATGAACGTCGCCCGACGATTCTGGAAGTCACCCCGCGCGAGAACCTTGAGCCTCCACGGCATCGGGCCGAGTCGGCCAAGGCCCTGGCGGTGGCTCGCGAGTTGTTTCCGCAAGAGAGCGGCCTGATTCGCGTGGGGCTGTTTCCCGACGAGGGCGTGGCTCAACTGGTGTTTCGCTTTCCCGAGGCCATCGAAGAGCATCACCTGGGACGGCTGCACGAGTTCCACTTTCGCACCGGCTGGCGTTGGGAACTCCGCGGGATGACTCGGCCGGCCGACTTGCAAGAACTGCTGCGACGGTGGCTGGGCGAGGGCCTGCACAGTCCCGTGGAAATCAACGCCCGCGAGCACCTGGTGCGGGTGGCGGGCGAGCCCTTGGACGGCGAATCGCCCCAGCACTTTGCCGAGCGATTCTACCGCCGCACCGGCTTTCGGCTGGAGCTGCGACCGCCCGGGGCTGAGTGATTGGGGGATGGTTTGAAGTCAGCCACCGGTCGTTGTCGGCAGCCACCAGGCTAGCTGCCGCGTCAGTGCGAGGGTGTTTTTGCTGGCTGACAGATGCTCAGCGAAACGCTCTGTCTGCTCGGATAGACCTGAAGGTTCACGACGTCCGCTTCGGTTCCATCGCTCAAGATGGCACGCAGCCGCAGCGCAGCAAGCCGATCTTCAAGATCGTCGAGCAGGCTGAACATTTGCCCCTCGACACACTCCTCGTATTGCTCGAAGAGTTTGCGCATCGAGGGCGGGGTGGACTCCAGGTGGATCGTTCCTTCGAAGACGCCATCGCGCAACTGAACATCCAGTTGGGCCACGGGGGCTGAGCTTTCATCGACGAGGTGAATTGGGGGCTTGCGTGACATGCGTAGGGCCCGAACGGCATCAATCAGTGCGGAGGTCCATTCTTGCGATCGTGGAGCCGCTTCCATCTGGTAGCCAAGCCAGGAGGCAAGCCGCAGGTAGGTGTCGGGCGAACCGACGACGAGCCCCCTTGGAGGCTCCTCTCATTCTAACCAGAAGTCCAGACCCTTTCACTGGAAACCGCCGGAACCGCGCGGTTCCCGACGCGAAGTCCCTCTTTGTCCTTCGTTGGAATTCGCGTCCCCTATGGGTAGGGAGCCCCCCGAACCGCCCGTGGCGTCCATTCTTCCAATCTGGCGAGCCTCGCGACCGAGCCACCGACCGAATCCCCCCGAGGAATCGGCTTGGAACGCTGCAAATTTCGCGGTCCAGGCCCCCGAATCCTGCCGGCAGCCTTGCCGCAAGGCAAATTGAATCAATAACTTACGTCGCCCGACCCGCCATGCATGTTACGTCAAGACTGGCGTTGCCCGGAAAGCGGCAACTCGCTAGTGTTCCGCCCGGACCATCGGATGGTCTTTCTTCGCGCGGCCCTGACTTCGGCCCGGCGCATGGCAGGGAAGCTCCTCGAGTGACATGCGATGAACACCTCAAAAATTGATGGGAATGGGGCGGACGATGGTTCGCTCGAGTCCACCTTCCAGGTTCGCTCGCCGCTGGGCCGCTTATGGTGGCCGTTTGTCATTTTGTTGGCGACCACCGGCGCGGTGGTGGCCAGCGAGCCGCAATGGGTCTGGTATCCCGAACGGGACCAGAACAATGTGCCGGTGATCACGCGGTACTTCCGCAAAACCTTCGAGATGAATCAGCCGCGCGAGGCAACCCTCGAGATCACCTGCGACAGCGCCTACGACCTGTTCGTCAATGGCGACCTGGTGGGCAGCGGCGACGACGTGACGGTCGTCAACAGCTACGACGTGCTGGAGTACCTGCAAGCCGGCGAGAATGTGATCGCCGTGCGAGCCAAGAATACCGAGAAGAACTCGCGGGCGGGTCTGGCGGTTCGCCTGCGGGTCCGCGACGGCAACGACGCCACCATCACCTTGACCACCGGCGAGAGCTGGCGGGTCAACAGTTTCGGTCCGCGAGGTTGGAATCGCCCGGGCTTCCGCGACACCGCCTGGATGCAGGCCGAGGTCGTCGAGCCGGTCAGCGGAGTGCGGTTTGATGCCGCCGTGGCGGGCCCAGCACCGGCGCGGGTGCGGCCGGGCGATGCCCAAGCCCGCGAGGCCGTGACCGAGGGCGAGTCGCCGCGATTCACCACGCCGCCGGGATTCCGGGTCGAGCAGGTGTTGACCGCCGACCAGACGGGCAGCGTGATTGCCGCGACCTTCAACGAACGTGGCGACCTGCTGATCAGCCGCGAGAACGGCCCGCTGTTGATTGCCAAGCAGCACGACGACAAGGGGCTGTCGGCCAAGACCAGCGTTTTCTGCGACGAGGTCACCAATAGCCAGGGGGTTCTGGCGCTCAACGGCTTGGTGTTTTGCGTCGGCAAGGGTCCCGAGGGCACCGCCCTGTATCGGCTGACCGACTCACAAAACAGCGGCAAGGCCGACAAGGTCGAAGCGCTCCTCAAGTTTCACGGCCCCATGCAGGAGCATGGACCGCATGCCGTGGTGCTGGGCCCCGAGGGCCTGCTGTACATTGTGATGGGCAATCACACTCGGCCGCTGGGCGACCCCGAGCCGACCAGCCCGTATCATCACAGTTACGAAGGCGACATCGTACATCCCCGGTATGAAGATCCGGGCGGCCACGCCGTGGGTGTAAAGGCCCCGGGCGGGTTGATCATTCGCACCGATACCGACGGCAGCTTCACGGAACTGTACGCCGGTGGCCTGCGCAACAGTTACGACCTGGCCTTTAACCACCAGGGCGAACTGTTCACCTTCGATAGCGACATGGAGTGGGACGCCGGCCTGCCGTGGTTTCGTCCGTGCAGCGTCTATCACATCGTTCCCGGCGGCGAGTACGGTTGGCGGAGCGGCTGGGCCAAGTGGCCCACGTACTATCCCGACAGTCTGCCGCCGGTGTGCGAAACCGGCCGAGGCAGCCCGGCGGGCATGGTGTTTTACGAACACAATCGGTTTCCCAAGGAGTTCCGCGGGGCCCTGCTGGCCTGCGACTGGACCCAAGGGCAAATCCTGGCGATTCATCCCGAGGCCCAGGACGGCAGCTTTGTGGGCGAGCACGAAGTGCTGGTTCAAGGCCAGCCGCTGAACGCCACCTGCATTCGCGTGGGGCCTGATGGCTGGGCCTACTTTGGCACCGGCGGTCGCGATAGCGAAGGCGGCATCTATCGGCTGGTGTACGATCCGCCGGTGGAAACGCCACGGGTGCCCGGCGGGGTGTTGGCGGCCATTCAGCAACCGCAACCCAATAGCGCCTGGGGCCGCGACCGCATTGCCCGCACCCGGCTGCGACTGGGTCGCGATTGGACCGATCAGATTGTGCGTTTCATCGACAGCCCGGCCAACTCGGGTGACGAGCGGGCCAAGGCCCTGGGGCTCATGCAGTTGGTGGGGCCGTTCCCCTCGCACAAGTTTCTTGTCAAGCTGGCATCGGATTCCAGCCCCGAGGTCCGCCGTAAAGCGGCCTTCCTGATGGGCATTCACACCAGCAACGAGACCGCCGCTGCGCTGGGCAAGTTGCTGGGCGATCAGGATCCCACGGTGGTGCGGACCGCGCTCGAAAGTTTCGTTCGCGCCCGCCAGGCCCCGCCGGTCGACAAGGTGCTGGCCCTGCTGCAATCGGCCGATCGTGAAGGCCGCGTGGCCCCGCACGCCGTCAAGTTTGCGGCCATGCGGATGTTGCAGTCGATGCCCAGCAGCATGTGGCTGTCGAAGGCCATGAACAGCGAGAACCCCGGCGTGTTTCTGCACGCCAGCCTGGCGGCCTTGCCGCTGACACCGGATGGCAAAACCCTGGATCTCATCACAACTCGTTGCCGCAAATTCCTGCGGGGTTATCTGACCGATGACGATTT
>JBJHDE010000445.1:0-3220 GCA_050486385.1 Planctomycetales bacterium
GTTCCCATGAATTGTGAAGACGCCCGCCGGCATTGGAACCTGTATCACGATTCGGAAGGCGATGCCGAGTTGCATTTTCGAATCGCCGACCACTTGGCGGGGTGTTCGGCCTGTGCGCAGTGGTTTGCCGAACAGAGTCGGCTGGAAGGTCTGATCGTCGAGTCGATGCGGTCTGGTCAGCCGACGCCTGAACTTTGGAGCCGGGTGCTGGGGGCCTCGGAGTTGGCCCCGCCGCGGCCTCGCTTGGGGCGATTGGGGTGGTTGCTGGCCCTGGCGGCGGGAATCGTGCTGGTGGCGTTGGCCTGGGGGATTTCGGTTCCTTCCGGTGAATCGCCAAGCAACCTGGCCTCGCTCTCGGCCCTGTGGCACGAGCGGCTGGAGCGGGGTGAAGAGACCTTGCAGTACCGGAGCAACTCGGACCTGATGGTGGAGAAGTATCTTCGGCAGCGGGTGTCATTTCCCGTCCGTTGTCCGCCCCGCCGGGATGCTGGGTTTGCGGTGGAAGGGGCGGGCGTGTTCCGTCTGGGCGAGGTTCCCGCAGCTTACCTGCATGGTTTGATCGACCAGTCCCGGGTCTCCATTTTCGTACTGCATCGCGATCAGCTTGCGGGTTTCAAGGAGTACCGCCAACTGCGGGCGGCTACCTCGCCGTTTGGCCATCGCGAAGGCATCTACCAGGTGGCCATGGCCAGCATTGATCAGAACACCGTGATTGCCATTGGGCAGGCCCACCCTGACCAGTTGAACCGCGTTCTCACCGCCTACGGAAGTTATCCCCACCACGATTGAGTTCACTCATCGGTTCATCGTGCCGCACGCGGTCGCTACTCGCGGTCGTCACGCGGGGGCGTTGGCGATTGGGTGGCGAGATGTCCAAGCGTGCTCCCGCGCTGCCAGTCAACGCCCATGATGGCGCAACCTCCCTGAGGAAATTGTTTGAATGACCGCACCGCAAGACAATCCCACCTCGGGGCCTGAGCTTCGCAAGGCCATCGACACCAGCGCGCGGCAGACCAATTGGATTGTCCGGGGCTCCGTCTTCAATCCCTATCTGGTCATCGTGATGTGCCTGTTCATCGTGGTGATCGGGTACGTGTGCCTGACGGGAATCCCCGTCGACATTCTGCCAAGCTACGACACGCCGGCCGTGCAGGTGTTGACCCTATACCCAGGCATGCCGACGGAGTTCATGGATCGGACCATTACCAACCGGATTGAACGGTGGACGGGCCAGGCGGTGGGCATTGAGCGCCAAGAATCGCGGACGATGATTGGCGTCTCGGTCGTCCGCGATCACTTTTCCGAGGGGACCGATCCCAACGCCGCCTTTGCTCAGGTGGCCAGCCTGGCCTCGGCCGACCTATACTATCTGCCGCCGGGGACCGTGCCGCCGATGGTCATGCTCTACGATCCGACGGCCCCGTTGCCCACGGCCTATCTGGCGGCCTCGAGCGATGTGCTGGATGAGACCAAGGTCTATGAGTTGGCCTATTTCAATGTCCGCAACATGCTGCAAGGTACCCCTGGGGTGATCGCCCCGGCGGTGTTTGGTGGCAAACTGCGGCGGATCTACAGCGAAGTGGACCCCCAGGAGCTGCACGCCCGACAGCTCTCGCTGACCGACATTCGCGATGCGCTGGCCACGGGCAGTCCGATGATTCCGCCGGGCCGCTTGAAGTTTGGAACCGAACCGTGGCTACCGGAGCATCTTCACGACAAGGACGTGCTGCTCTCGCTCAACACCATGCCCGACCTGGCCGAGGAGCTGAACCGGATCCCGGTCTCGACGGGAAACTCGTCGCACGATTCGCTCGAACAGGTCCATCTCCGCGATGTGGGACCGGTGGTCGACCGGGCGGCGATTCAAACCAACCTGGTGCGGATCACGCGCGAGCCCGGTTGGGAAGGCCAGCAGACGGTTTACATTCCGATCATGCGTCGGCCCGGTAGCAATACCATCGAGGTGGTCGAGGGCGTGCAGAACAGTATCCCCTCGTTCCTGGATCGATTGCCCGCCCAGGAAGATGCCGCCGGGAACCTGATGGAGGACTCGGGCCTGAAGCTGGACGTGGTGGCCGATCAATCCGTTTTTGTCCGCAACGCGATTGGTAATCTCCTGTGGGAAGGCTTGCTGGGCGCGGTGCTGGCATCGGTGATGATTCTGCTGTTCCTGGGCAGCGTTCGCGCCACACTGATTATCGCCCTGGCGATTCCCCTCTCGGGCCTGTTTGCCGTCATTGGGCTGTATTTCACGGCGAACACGTTGAACCTGATGACGCTGGGCGGACTGGCCCTGGTCATGGGCCGCCTGGTGGATGATCCGATCATCGATATTGAAAACACATTCCGCCATATCGAGATGGGCAAGCATCCCATGCAGGCGGCCCTGGACAGTGCTCGCGAAATCGCGATGCCGGTGTTGGTGGCCACCATCACCACCGTCGCGGTCTTTTTCCCGGTGGTGTTTCTTTACGGCATGGGAAAGTACCTGTTCCAGCCGTTGACCCTAAGCGTGGCCTTCGCCATGGCGGCCTCGTATCTGTTGTCGCGGACCCTGTCGCCGGCCTTCAACGCCCACTGCCTGGGGCGCTACAACCCCGAAGAGAAAAAGTTCTGGCTGTTTCGGGTCTGTGACAGCGGATTCGACCGAGTCAAGCGGCTCTACGGATCGGCCCTCAGCGCCGCGGTCCGCATGCGGTGGCTGGTCGTGGTCGGATCGATGGGGTTGCTGATCGCCAGTCTGGGGCTGCTACCGTTCTTGGGGCAGGAACTGTTTCCCGTGACCGATGCCAACCAGATTGTCGTGAATGTCCGGTTGCCCGCGGGCACACGGATTGAGCGGACCCAGGAGCGGATCAGCGGCGAGAAGAAGGTCATTGAAAACGGCCAGGCCCGCCTTGTGAAATCGGACGACGGGATTGAGCAGGTGATCATGGACGTGATCCCCGAGGCCGATCGTCGCCTGATCCTCAGCGATATGGGCGTGCTGTATGACTGGCCGGCCGGCTACACGGCCAACGCCGGCCCCATGGACGCCACGATCCTGATTCAGCTCACCGATTCGCATCACCGCTGGACCAGCAGCCAGGCCTACGCCAAGAAGCTGCGGCACACCTTCGCCAACGATCCGCGGTTCGAGGATGTTCAATTTTCTTTCGACACCGGGGGGATGATCTCGGCGGCGCTCAACTTCGGCCTTCCCGCGCCCATCAATGTCCAG
>JBJHDE010000445.1:3230-5017 GCA_050486385.1 Planctomycetales bacterium
CTGCGGGATGTTCCCGGCGCGGCCGACGTCCGGGTGCAACAGGCCATCGACTATCCGACGGTGCATATGGAACTCGATCACCAACGGATGGCCGATGTCGGCGTGACCATGAAGGATGCCGCCGAGAACTTGCTCAGCGCCACCAACGGCAGCGACGTGCTGAGTTCTCTGTTTTGGCTCGACGAGAAAAGCGGTAATCACATCTTCATGGGTGTCACACTGCCCGAGATCGATATCAGTTGGCAGAACCTGATGCTCACGCCCATCGGCGGACAATCGGCCCAGGGACGGACCAGCCAGTTGCAGAACCTCGTCGGCGAAGTCGATTGGGACCGCAAGACCCCCGTCGAGATCAACCACGAGGATCTGGCCCGCGTGATTGATGTGTTCATCAACGTCGAAGATCGTGACGTGGGGTCGGTGGCCCGCGATATCGAACGGGCCCTCGGCGCCTGGGGAGAACGCGGGGCCACCGCCGCCGGCGTGGCCACCTGGGCCGTTCCCGACCCCGAGCGGCCGGGCGAATCCCTCGCTGGCTACACCGCTCAGATGCGTGGCGAGGTCTCCAATATGCGATAGTCCTTCCAAAGCCTGGGCTTCGGGTTCGTGCTGGCGATTGTGCTGATCTATCTGATCATGGTGGCCCAATTCCGCTCGTTTCTCGACCCGTTCATGATTCTGTTCGCCGTGCCGCTGGGGGTGATCGGCGTGCTGGCCATCCTGTTCGTCACGGGGACTACGATCAATGTGCAGTCGTTTATGGGCACCATTTTCATGGTCGGCGTGGCTGTGTCCAACTCCATCCTGTTGGTCGAATTCGCGAACCGCCTGCGTCTCGAACATGGGCGATCCGTCCATGAAGCTGCCATCGAGTCGGGCGTGGTCCGCCTGCGGCCGATTCTGATGACCAGCCTGGCCATGATCGTGGGCCTGACTCCCCTGGCCATCCACGACGGCGACCCCACCGCGCCCCTGGCCCGGGCCGTGATCGGCGGCCTCTCGGCCTCGACACTGCTGACGATCTTCGTCGTGCCGTGTCTGTACACCATGCTCAAACGCGATCGAAAACCTTCGCCCGACGACCTGCCCACCGCGCTGACCTGAATCCCCGGAGATGACCGACCATGAAGTTTTCCCACGTTGCGATTCTCTGTGGGCTGGT
This sequence comes from Planctomycetales bacterium, assembly GCA_050486385.1. GTDB lineage: Bacteria > Planctomycetota > Planctomycetia > Pirellulales > Pb10988 > JBJHDE01. The sequence goes on from JBJHDE010000445.1 coordinate 4,393, forward strand.
TCACATGACAATGGCCTCCGGGGGGCAGGCCCTGGGGCAATCGTCCGCCGGCGGCGAACGGGTCTCGACTCCGCAGCCGGCTCATGTGGCTGGTTACGAAGAGACCGACCTGTACGCCAAGGCGGCCGGATATCTGAAGTCCTTTGGCGAAGTCGTCGAGAACGGGCAACGCCGTCCCATCGACATTGGCGACCGTGTGACCCGCGGACAGGTCCTGGCGACCCTTTCCATTCCGGAAATGGACCAGGCACTGGTTCAGAAAGAAGCACTTGTCGCCCAAGCCGAGGCCCAATCCGCCCAGGCCCAGGCCGCGATCGAAGCGGCCGAGGCCATGCTGGAGGCCGCCAGCGCCAAGATCGCCGAAGCCAAAACCATGCTCAAAAAACAAGAGGCTGAACTCGCCTACCGCCAGACCGAGCACGACCGCTTCGTCGCCCTGGTCGAAGAGCGGGCCGTGCGACGCGAACTCCGCGACGAGAAACTGAACCAACTCCGTGCCGCCGAGGCCGGGCTGCACGCTGCTGGAGCCGCCGTGAAAACCGCCGAGGCCCAGTATCGGGTCCAACAGGCGGCCATCGGTCAAGCCAAGGCCGATCTCAAACGAGCTCAGGCCGAAGTCCGGGTG
>JBJHDE010000446.1:0-5011 GCA_050486385.1 Planctomycetales bacterium
ATCCGGAGGAAGCGGCGCTGCTGCACGCCAACGACCTTCGCATCATGGCCGAGGGGCGTTCCCGGACGATTGAGGAGACCATTACGATCTCGGGAGAAATACCACCGGGCGGTGCGACGCGGATCTTCCTTTCCACGAAGACTCCCATGTGCAACCGGTTGGGGGACGTGGTGGGCCTCGTCGGAGTGTCGACCGATATCACCGATCGCAAGCGGGGCGAGCTACAACGCGAGCGGCTGACGCACGAGCTGAGCCACCGCATCAAAAACACACTGGCCACGGTGCAGGCCATTGTTCAAGGGATTGGGCAACGCTGCGACTCGTTGCCGGAGTTCCTGGCCGCGTTCGAGCCCCGGTTGGCCGCATTGGCCCGCGCGCACGCGATCCTCACGCTTGCCGGCGACGACCGCGTGGCGCTGCGGCATCTGCTCAAGCGCGAGCTGGCACCCTACCTCGGCGAGGATTCCTCGCGTGTCCGCATCGAAGGCGACGATCCCACGCTGGTCCGCGAGTCGGCGATCGCAATGGAGCTGGTGTTCCACGAACTGGTGACCAACGCCACGAAGTACGGCGCGCTGTCGAACAGTAGCGGCACGGTGATGTTCCGCTGTGAATGCCCCGATGACGCGCACGTGCGAATCGAGTGGATCGAATCCGGCGGGCCGCCAATCGAATCCCAAGGCGAGCGCGGGTTCGGAACCCTGTTGATCCAGAGCAGCGTTTCGCACGACCTGGGCGGCGCCGTCGAGATGCAGTTCCGACCGCAGGGCCTGCACTGCACCATCATGTTTCCACTGGTACACACCCACACCCAGGAATGACCATGCCAGCGAAACCGATTCGACCGTCACTCAGAAGGTCGATGACCCCGGACGACGTGCCGATGCTCCAGGGCCTGCGAATCCTGGTCGTGGAAGATGTGGGCATGGTCGCCATGTCCTTGAAGGCGATTCTGCAAGATCTGGGCTGCACCGTCGTCGGCACCGCGGCGCGGCTGCACCAGGCGGAAGAACTGGCGCGGCATGAAGAACTGGACGGCGTGCTGCTCGATCTGAATCTCGCCGGAGAGTACACCTTTCCCGTCGCCGACAGGCTTCGCGAGCGCAACGTGCCGTTCATTATCATGTCCGGCTACGACGCGGGTCAACTTCGACCCGACCTGGCCTCGGTGCCCCAGATGGCCAAGCCCTGCGACCGCGAGGCCTTGGAGCCGATGCTGTGCAAGGTCTTTTGCCCTCAACGCGAAGACGGAACATCGGCACCCTCCAGCCGCGCGGGACCCGCGAACGAGACCGCCCGTCAGGCCCCGCTGAAAACACAAGGGGAACTCGAAGCCGCCGTCTGCCAGGGAATGTGCCAGTTCCAGCAAGAATTCTTGGGCCGCGGACCCAGCGATGTGCGGGCGTATCTGCTAGGCGACCTGCTCGTGGTGCGGCTGTTTGGGATCCTGACCGCCGCCGAGCAGCATCTGGTGGCAACCTGCCCGGCCGAGCATGGCCGAGAAATGCTCAAGCAGGTCCGGACGCTGCTGATTGAAACCGCACGCCTGCAAATCGATTCCATGATCCAACTCATCACCGGCGTCAAGGTGATCAGCATGCACCACGACATCAGCACCGTCACCGGCGAGCAGATCGTGATCTTTACACTCAACGAACTCCCCGCTTGTCGAAAAGCCCGGGCGTGACCCGCCTGAAATCTCGGCAATCCCCGCACCAGTGCCCAAGCCTCATCAGAAAGTGTGCCACTGCTTGCTGGCAAGCAGTGCGATAGGCTCTTCGACGTTGAGTCGTCGAGCCGAAGCGCAATCATTTCAGGCCACGTCAACCGTTGCCAACACGGCTTGACTTTGAACCTTCAGGGAAAACCAACAACCTATGACGCTGCTCGGGCCTGGTCTTTTCGGTTTATGCCAAGTTACGGTGTCGCAACTTGGGTGCGGCTGCGGGAGATGACGGCTTCGGGCAGCCGTGCGCTGCGGAGCCGGGCCTCGACGGTGGCCTCGCCAGCCAGGGCGCCACGCAGTGTGAACTCCCAACGGGCCCGCTCACCCGGGGCCAATCGTGGCATCCGGGCGAAGCTCAGCAGCCGCCCGCTGAGCCGGTGGCCGGTGGGATTGTCGTTGCCCACGGATTCAAACATCATTGGGCCGGGGATTTCAATATCCACGTCCAGGTCGACGGCCACCGACTGTCCGACGTTCTCGACGACGACGAAGTAGGTGATCGATTGGCCCACGGCCACTCGCTCGGCCCCGTTGCTCAGCCGCATTTGCAACCGTGGTGGCGGCGAAGCGGCGACCCGCAGGCAGGCCTCGTCGGTGGCCGGTTCCATCCGCAGCCCGGTGACCTGGGTTTCCACGCACGAGCGATCCCGGGCCGAGGTGGCTTCAAACTCCACACGGAAAATGAGTTCCTGATTCGGCGCCAACTGGGGCACCCGCCAGACCAGATCGTTGTTTTCAAACGACGATCCCCGACTGGCCTGCACCGGCTCGAGCACGCCCACATCGTAGCGGGTCCGCACGGTCACATCGCGGGCGGCCTCGGTCCCGCTGTTCTTCAAGAACACGCTGTACAGCCCCCGCTGGCCGACTTGCAGGTTCTCGGGGCTTTCCAATCGCAGGTCGAATCGCGGGGCGGGCGGTGCTGGGGGATCGGCGGCCGTGGTGCAGAACCGCTGGCTGCTTTCCAGGCCGCCGGCTCCGGTGACCTTGGCCGTGACGCACAGTTGCCCGGGGCGCCGAGGCACCAGGGTCAGGCCCACCGTGCGGGTCTCGCCCGGGGCCAGCTCGGGCAGGTTCCGCTCGATCGGGCTTTGGTGGACTTCGTGGACCAGGTTGTTGTCAAAATCCACCTGCAACAGCAAGCCCGAGGCAAAGCCGTCGCCGGTGTTGGTAATGCTCATGACAAACCGCTCGGGCTCGCCGACGACCGACTCGCTGGGCCCTTCAATCTGCAGCCGCAACGCCGGTACGGTCACCGTGGTGGTGATCGAGTCGCGGGCCGTCAGGCCGCCATCGGCCACCGCCCGGGCCTGGTTGGTCAGGGCTCCTTGGCCATCGGCCCGGAGATTGAGTTCAATCGAGCGAGTCTGCCGCGGGGCCAGTTCGCCGAGGTCCCATCGCAGGAGGTTGGGATTGGGGCGGTTGGCCTCGGGAAAGGCGTTCAGGAACGACGTGTTCGGCGGCAGGGCGTCCTCGACGACCACGTTGTTGGCGGTCACGTCGCCGGGGTTGCTGACCTCAATGCGGTAGGTCATCGTCGCCCCCAGGGTCGCCGTGCTGGGTCCGCTCTTTCTCAGGGCCAACTGGGGCGAACTCCACGTCTTGGTCGTGCTGCCTTCGGCCACCACCAGACGTTGCCCATCGGACCGCGGCGCGTTGGCCGGGCGAATCAACTGGATGCGGATCTCGTTGACGCCGCTCTCGGGTTGAAGCTGATTCAGCTCCACCGACGCCTGGCCCGAGCTGTTGGTGGGAATCTCGGCCATCGAGACGCCATCGGGACCCAAGCCCGCCGGCGGTCCCGAGACGATTTCATAACGGACCCGCCACCCTTCAATCGGCGAGTTATCCGAGGCCTTCGTCACCACGGTCGTCAACCGATGCGGCGTGCCAGCCGGGTTGACCGCCCGAGGCGGAAACTGCCAGCGGGCGTCGACCCAGTAGATGGTGGCCGAATCGCGACGCAGGTCCCAGGCGGGTTCGTCCCGCGAGACGGCCGTCAGGTGCGTCACGCCTTCAACGGGGCTGGTGACACTGGCCCAGGCCTGGCCGCGCAGGATGGTCAGGTCATCGGCCCGGGTGGGCGTGCCGCGTGTCAAGCGGAAGGTGCGGCGGCTGGAGGTGCTGACCGCGTAGGTGGCGTCGACCTTACGGACGGGCCAATCGAACAGAATGCCGTGCGGCTCGCCCACCGAGACCAACTGGCCAGTGCCGCTGGGCGAGACGGTCCATTCAATGGTTTCGCCCGCACGCAGCGTGGTATCGCCCCGGCAGATGCCCGCGGCGATGACGACCTCGCTGCCGATGGGGGCAATCACCCGACGCGGACAGACTTGCATGCCCAGGCGAATCGGCATCTCGGCCGGGCTGGGTTGGACCGCGGGCGCGGGGGCCGCGGGAATGGCGCCTGGCAGGGCCGGCGCAATGTCGGCGGGATCGCCCCCCAGGCGTGGAGGGGCTACGGCGGCGGGTTGCTGGCAACTGTGGCAATGGCCATGCTGCCAGAAGTTCCAAAACTGGGCCTGGGCCGAACTGGCCAACACAAGCCACACCAGCCCGCCAAACACGAGGTGTCGTGTATCCGTCCTCGACATGGGAGTCGCCCCCGCTTTCGATGTAAGCTGCACGGCGCAGCATCGCTTCCTAGGGCAAACCTACCACGCGGGTGAGAGGCAGGTCGGGCGGAAGTCATCGAACTCGGCGAGGAGCGGCCCTGGCAGAATCGCGCTGATCCCCACAAACCGGGCGAAGCGAGAAATCGCCCGAGACTCACCGTCCCGCACGTCGCGGGAACCGTGAATCAGGAAAAGCGCATAAAGGAACCACAGACGACAACCGGGGACGGATACGCTGACGGGAGGGGCACAAGCGGTGGCGAATCCGCTTGTGGTTATCATGCGTGAACTCGGTAGACCCGTCGTCCGATTGTCGCCTGTGGTTCAGGCTGGGACCACAATCCAAAGCAAAAATCGCGCCAAATCGCCGGATTTTCTCTCAAGTCGACAGAAACCTCCAAGACCCTCCATCGCCAGGATTAACGTAAGTCACCAAAATTAAAAGGATTACCGAGAAATCGCTCCGCTACGATCTTTTGGAAGCCCCGCGGATATTGATTCTGCGGCGCCGAGAGATCACAATCAAAATCCCCGTAACTCGGCGCCGCATCCCCGTTTTCGGCGCCGGTTCGGCGCGCTGGACTCCTGAACGGCCTTAGCCCAAAATGACTGGTTTTGCCTCCCTCCGCTCCTTGCTCGTCGCCTGCACCGTGGGTCTGGTGATCCTCTA
>JBJHDE010000447.1:0-5007 GCA_050486385.1 Planctomycetales bacterium
GAACCCAGCCGACCTAAAAGACGCCGCCGGCCGGATGGTAGCCGTACTCGCGCGCCAAATCGAAGTCGACTTGGGCTTCGCGGTCCCGTCCCAGGGCTTCGAGCACCTGCCCGCGATGGTGGTGCATCACGGCCCGCGAATCCCGCCATTCTTGGGCGGCGCTGTAGCTAAACGCCCGCAAGCGTGGATTCCGCTGCATGGCTTGCATTTCGAGGGGCTCTACCAGATTGACGATCTCCAGCGACAGCTCGAAGTCGGCCAGGGCCTCGTCGAAGCGGTCCAACTGAAAGAGAATGAAGCCCCTGGTATCCAGGTAATAGGCGTAACTTTTGGCCGCGAGGAGACTTTCGTACTGCCCAGGCGGCGGATTCAACTGCCGGAGGCGTTCGCGGCCGTAGACCCGTTCCAACGTGGCCAGCGACCGTTCGCTATCAGCCAGGGCCTCGGGCAATTGCAGGCCACCCACCGCCCGGACGTAGGCCCGGGTGTTCAACAGCTCGGCCCCCAGTCGCTGACGCTCTAGGGAATTGTGTTCGTCGACCACTCCGACCAGCCCGACCAGATGGTCAGCATCGCGGAGGGCCCGTCGATGCAGGCTCTCGGCGTGTTCGGGCTCGTGGAAGGCCAGCGTTTGCAGCGTGTGCAACCGAGCCCGGTAGGCGCGGGGGTCCCGGGAGTTGCCCAGCCGGATGGCTTCGTCAAAGTCGGCCAGGGCCTCGTGAAAGCGTTTCTTGGATTTGTGAGCCCAACCGCGAACCAGGTGGGCGTCGGGTTGCTCGGGTTCGAACCACAGGGCATAGTCCAAATAGGTGACCGCCGAGGCCACATCGCCCCGTTGGAAGGACTCCTGCCCCCAAGCGGCCAGCATGCGTCCCAGCCAAGGTGGGCCATACAGACTGCCCAGCCCCACCAAAAACACCACCACCATCAACAAGCCCATCACCCGCAACCGCCGCTCGGCACGTCGACGCTCGTCGGTGGCGTCGTCGTCCAGGGGTTCCGCGACGGGCGGCTTGGCGGACCCACCCTGGATATCCGGCTGGCTGGCGGGCTGACCGGGGTCTTCGAAGGTCACCGGAATGGGAAACCCGTGCTTATCGTATCGCTGGGAATAGCGTTCCATGAGAAGCGCGTCTCCGAGGATGCCGCCGAGAATTTGAGTCCCTCTACAGTATCGCGCCGCTGGCCCGGCGACAATCAACCGGCTTATGGGCTCCAACGGTTGCTCCATGGCCCTGGACCGAGGGGCCTGCGGCAATTTCGGCACTGGGTTTGCACTGCAGGGAACGGCCATGGATCCCGCATCGCGGAGCGGTCCGTTTGGGGATCGACTCTTCGGACATCGCAAGGACTCGGTGCGTCGCATGAATCTTGAACTCTCAACCCCACCGTCAGCCATGGACGTCAAGCAATTGCACTGCTCGTCCTGTGGCAGTCCCGAGTCGGTGGCCATCCTGGTGCAGGAGGTCGGACTGCCATCGATTGTGTACACCCGGTGTACCCGATGTGGCACCCTGATTGGGCGATTCGTGTTGAGCAGCCACTACCTGCACGAACCCCAGCCCGAGCACTTTCTGCAAGCTCACGGTTTGCCGCCGGAAGCGGGCCAGGAGTGGCTGGGGACCTTTCATCAGACCCAGCGGGAGTGCCTGGACGGGTTTGAGCGCGTGCTCGACTTCATTTCGCCCGACCACACGCCGCCGCCCGCCTGAGAGGCCGACGGCGGCGGAGAGTTCCTGTGGCGAAGGGCTCCGCCCCGGGCAAGCCGCGGCGACCCGGGGTCAATGCCGGCCTTCGGGCCAGAGCTGGCGGACGACGGCCTTCTCGCCTTCGACCAAGAAGAACACCGTCGAGCTGACCAGCACAATCGCGGTCCACTCGGCCCAGCCAATTGCGGCGGTGTCGAACAGCATTTGCATGAACGGCACGTAGGTGAACAGCATCTGGAAAAAGATCACCAGGGCGATGGCGATCAACACCGGGCGGCTGCCCAGCAATCCGGCGCGACTGAGCACCGATTGCGTGATATAGCGGCAGTTCAGCAGGTAGAACACCTCGAACATCACCAAGGTGTTGACCGCCACGGTGCGGGAGGTCGCCTCATCGGCTCCGGCGTTCCGCATCCAGACAAACAGCCCGAAGGTCCCGGCGCACAGAATGGTGGTGACAAAGGAGATTCGCCATAAAAAGTACCCGCCCAGTAAGCCCTTCTTGGGGTCGCGGGGGCTTCGCTTCATGACGTCCCGTTCGGGTGGCTCGAAGGCCAGGGCCAGGGCCAGCGTCACGGCGGTGATCATGTTGACCCACAGCACCTGGACCGGGGTCAACGGCAGGGTCCGGCCCAGGATCACCGCCATGAGAATCGTCATGGCCTCGCCACCGTTGGTCGGCAGGATGAACAGAATCGCCTTGCGAAGATTGTCGTAGACCGTGCGGCCTTCTTCGACGGCGTGGGCAATCGAGGCGAAGTTGTCGTCGGCCAGCACCATCTCGGCGGCCTCTTTGGTGACCTCCGAACCCTTAATGCCCATGGCGATGCCCACATCGGCCCGCTTGAGCGCCGGGGCATCGTTGACCCCGTCGCCGGTCATCGAGGTCACTTCGCCTTGGCTTTGAATGGCGGTCACCAGCCGCAGCTTGTGTTCGGGACTCACCCGGGCAAACACGTCCACCTCGTGGGCCATTCCGGCCAGGTCGGCGTCGCTGGTTTTTTCGATCTCCTGGCCGGTCATGGCGTGTTCGCCATCGCCGATGCCCATCTGCTTGCCAATGGCCTTGGCGGTCAGCACATGGTCGCCGGTGATCATCTTCACGCGAATGCCGGCGTCGTGGCAATCCTTAACGGCTTCGATGGCCTCGCTGCGTGGGGGATCGATAATGCCAAACAGGCCCAACAGGGTCAGTCCGTCGGTCAGATCGTCGACCTGCAAGCTCTTGGCATCGGAAGCGGCGGGCTTGTGGGCCACGGCCAACACGCGGTGGCCGCCACTGGCCAACCGCTCGGAATGGCCCAGCCAGTAGTCCTTGTCGAAGGGGGCGCCTTCGCCATGCTTGACCCACTGCGAGTCGCACATCTCGAACAACCGCTCGGGGGCACCCTTGACATACACCACCGCATGGGGGCCGTGACCGTGCAAGGTGGCCATAAAGCGATTGGCCGATTCAAACGGGATCGTGTCGCGAGTGGGGTATTCGTTTTGCAGGGCGTCGAGTTCCAGGCCGCCCTTCATGGCCAAGGTCAGCAGGGCGCCTTCCATGGGGTCGCCCTCGGCCACCCACTGACCGTCTTCTTCCAGCACGCGGGCCTCGTTGCACAACATGCCGGCGCGAATCATTTCCAAGGCCAGGGGATGTGCTCCCAGGGCCTGCGGCACGCCGTCCCGCTCCAACTGCCCCTGGGGCTCGTAGCCCACGCCGGTGACCAGCAGCTCCTCGTCGGCGGTCACCACGCGGGTGACGGTCATCTCGTTGCGGGTCAGCGTGCCGGTCTTGTCTGAGCAAATCACCGTGACCGCCCCCAACGTGTCGACCGCCGCCAACCGTCGAATAATGGCGTTGCGCTTGGCCATCCGCTGCACGCCAATGGCCAGCACGATGGTCATAATCGCCGGCAGGCCCTCGGGGATGGCCGCCACGGCCAGGGCCACGGCCGCCTTGAACATCTCGCCCGCGCTTTCGCCATGTCCCACCCAGCCAATCAGGAAGGTCACCCCGGCCAGCACCACAATCACGCCCGCCAGGATTTTGCCGAAATGGGTGACCTGACGGACCAGTGGGGTGGTGATTTCCTCGGTTGTATGGACCATGTCGCTGATGCGACCGATCTGGGTGTCGTGGGCGGTGGCCACCACCAGCCCCCGGCCCGACCCCGAAGTGACCAGCGTTCCCGAAAAGGCCATCGAGGTGCGATCGCCAATCCCGGCGTCCTTGGCCACCGCATGGGGATCCTTCTCGGCCGGTACGCTCTCGCCGGTCAGGGCAGCCTCCTCGATCCGCAAATCGCGGGACTCGATCAATCGCAGGTCGGCCGGGACCTTATCGCCACTTTTCAAGATGACCAGGTCGCCCGGGACCAGGTCTTCGGCATTGATCGACTGGCGCCGACCATCGCGGAGGACCTCGGCTTCCAGCGACAACATCTTGCGGATGGCGTCCAGGGCCTGCTCGGCTTTGCCCTCTTGGATGAAGCCGATCAGGGCGTTGATGATCACCACCGCGGCGATGACCGCGCTGTCGAGGTAGTCCTCAAGCAGCAGCGTGACGACCGCCGCGATGATCAGAATGTAGATGAGCACATCGTGAAACTGCCGCAGAAAGCGGACCAGCGGACCCGCCTTCTTGGCCGGCTTCAGACGGTTGGGCCCATGCTCGGCCAGCCGCTTGGCGGCCTCCTCGCGACCGAGGCCCTTGGGATCGCCGCCGATCCGCTGGAAGACCTTATCCACTGCCCAATGGTGCCAGGGATCCTTGGCCGGTGTGTGTTGCTCGGTGTTGCTCATCGAGGGATGCTTGTCGACTAAGGGTCAGCGACCTGAAAAACGTTTTGGGTCCATGCCGGCGGGATTGTAGGACGATTCGCCCGGGATGTCGAACGTGCCGGCGATGGAAAGCGCTGCCAAGTTCGGGGGCCGGTCAGGACCGGGCCAACGACGCGAACAGGGAATCGCGGCGATCCCGTGGGCCCTCAGCCCGTCCCCACTCGTCGGTACTGAAGCACGAGCGGCCAGTCCCATGGTTGGGGTTTGGCGGCATGCGGTCAACCTTGGCGAGAGTGTCGCGGCCTTACTGATTCCCACCAAAGTTGAGGAACGGCACTTGTGGCACTGGTGGCTTGTCCACCAGTGTTTGATAACGCCTGCTATAGTTCGACCGAAGTCCTCGTAACCCAGCGAACAGCAGCGACTTAGGCGGCACTGTCCGACTGAGCCACACACTGGTGGACAAGCCACCAGTGCCACGAATCTGGTTTGCGGTATTGCGCCGGGATCGGACAGTTCCCGGCGAGAG
>JBJHDE010000448.1:0-4980 GCA_050486385.1 Planctomycetales bacterium
CCAGCCCTACATCGTGGCCCTGATGACCGAGGCCCTGGCGGTGCGGCCCTCGGACAAGGTGCTGGAGATTGGCACCGGCAGCGGCTATCAGACGGCCATTTTGGCACTCCTGGCCGAGAGTGTGGTCACGATTGAGCGGAACGCCCGACTCAGCGGCTACGCCCAGGAAGTGCTTCAGGCGTTGGGTCATGGCAATGTGGCCTACTATCAAGGCGACGGCACGTTGGGCGTGCCCGAGGAAGCCCCGTTCGAGCGAATCATCGTCACCGCCGGAGGCCCACAGGTCCCGCCGGCGTTGTGGGAGCAGTTGGCCGAGGGCGGGCGATTGGTCATGCCGGTGGGATCGTGTCAGAGCCAGGTGTTGGAAGCGATCGAGAAGCACGACGGCCAGCCGGTGATCGAACGGCTTTCGGGTTGCCGCTTCGTCCCGCTGGTGGGCGAGCAAGGCTGGGCCGAGTAGGCTCAGGCGGTGGCCTCGGGCCGGGATATGAGTTGCTCGGGACGACGCGATTCAGCCTCTCTTTGCAGGAGTCGCCGCGATGACTTGGCTTGTTCGTCATGGAATCTGGGCGGTCTGGGCTTTGGCCTGGGCCGTGATGAGTCCCACCGTCGGGGCCAACGAGGAGGAATCGGCCGCTGGCGAGCCGTTCGATCAGCAGGCCCACCAGCAAGCGCTGGCGGAGATGCCGCCGGGCACCTGGTTGGATCTGGGGCCAGCCCAGCCCGATCCCGAGTGGGGACAGGCCCGGGGACGGACCTGGTCCAGCAAAATGCCCTATGCCCCAGACCTGGGCGGCGGCCTGCTGTACGGCGAGGGCGTGCATGGCTGGTTCAACCGCGAGACTGGCCGCTACATGGATGACCTTTGGCTGTACGAAGTCGCCGAGCATCGCTGGCGGTGCTTGTGGCCCGGTACGCCGGTCGAGGAGCAAGCCATTACGCTCAACGACGACGGGTTCGAGGTAATCGCGACGGCGAGTTGATGCCGATTGCCCCCATGGTGCATGGCTATTCCATGCTGTGCTACGACACCCACAACCGCCGCTTCGCCGCGATGCCTTGCCCAGGCGTTTACTGGAAAAAGCCGCTGGCCTGGCGTGCCGCTCAACACGACGAGGCTCCGCCCAACGAGAGCCACGCCAGCCCCTGGATGTTTGATGTGGCAACCGACCGGTGGCAGCGGCACAAGACCCTCGATCGGCGACCGCCCAGCGGTTTTGGCGACGTCTTGGTGTACCTTCCCCAGAAGAAGCAGTTTTGGTTCCACAATTTCCGCGGCGACCACACCACGGCCTACTACGATCCGGCGACCCATCGCTGGCAGCGGGTCCAACCCACGGGGCCGAAGACGCCGTTCGGCATCGAGGCCAACGCGTGTCTCGATACGCGACGCAACCGCATCTACGTCGGCGGTGGCAACTATCCGGTGGCCGAAGGCAACGCCTTGTGGATCTACGACTTAGAGAACGACGCCTGGGTCGATCCCCAACCCGCCGGTGCGCCGGGCCGGCTGGGTGAAGGCTGGGGGACGCACCGGGCGGCCATGCACTACGATTCCTCCGCCGATCGGGTTGTCCTCATTTGTTGGCGCGGCAGCCCCGAGATGTTGGGCATTCACTTGTACGATCCCGAAGCCAACGCCTGGACGACGGCCACCGGCCACCTGCCATGGCCCGAGCGGGCGTTCAATGCCTGGAGCGGATTCTACGATCCCAAGTCCAATCGGCACTTCGTGTTCGCCGCCGGCGACAGCCGCGACAACGGGCGAATCTACGCCTACCGGCTTGCCCCAACCGAACCGTAGACGGACTGGGCGGCTCATCGCTACGGTTCAGTGGGTGGCGGGAGTAGACCTTCCATCCGAACACGCCCGGTTCCGCCGCTCCACTGCAACCGCTTGTTCGCTCTTTGTTTTGGTTCGCACGGAGGCACAGAGCCACGGAGGAGGCTTCACGACTCGCCCCGGCCTAGCCGACGAAGCACCTTCGCCAAAGGCTGCCAAATTCTGGTGCAAATGGACCGCACTGTCCACGTTCCAATCTCGTTCTCGTGCATCTCCGTGACTGTGTGGCTCCGTGAGGTGAAATGTCCTTGAGCAAACAGAGAATAGGCCGCCACCCTCACTCTCAGGGGGCAAGCGGACTCTCGGGCGATCCTTCCAACGGGGGAAGCCCTAACGCCCGGCGAGCCACGCTGAGTTGCCCGGCGTGAATGCACTCGTGCCAGTTGGCGGTGCGGAAGACGCTGGCCCGATCAGCCAGGAACTCGGGCGAGCCGGCCGGGGTGGGCTGGGCGAGATCGGATTCGGAGAGGGGTTCGAGGACCTCAAGCAGGTGGGCTCGGCGATCCCGCATCCAGGCGAGCACTTCTTCCGGGGGTGGATAATCCTCCAGGCGAGCGGAAGGTTGCGAGCCCGTGCCAAACTTCTCGCGATAAACCGGACGGGGCTCAACCTGGGCGGGCTCCAATAACGAAAGAAAGAAATTATCGGCATGACCGATATGACCCACCAGCCACAGGGCGTGATTGGCCTGAGGATGGACTTGCAGGACCCAATCGGCGGGTGCCTGGAAGTCGGCCAGCAGCCGCTCGGTGAAATGGCGGGTCTTGACCAGATCGTCGCGTAGGCGTTGGTTGGTGTCCAAACCGGGGTCCTGAACACTGCAGGCGTGGGCGTCCCAGTGGTGCTGGGGCGGGAAGGCAAGCGTCTGGTGGGATGATGGCCGCAACGGCGTGTGGGTCAAGCCCCGGACCGGCGACCCGTTGGGCACGGCGCGTGCATGGACTCCCTGCGATTCGGCCCTCCCTCGGTCGGACAACACGAACGGGCCCCACGGGAAGGAGTCATCGTGAGTATCGAACGCTTGACCGCTGCGAGTCTGCCGCATGCGTTGCCCTACGGGGCGGCCTGTCGGGCCGAAGGCACGCAGTTTTCCGTCTACAGCCGTAGCGCCTCGGCCATGCGGTTGTTGCTGTACGATCACACCAGCGACCCCGAGCCCAGCGAGATCATCCCGTTTGATCCGCAGGAAGACCGCGTCGGCGACGTGTGGACTCTGTTTGTGCCGGGAATCGGGGCCGGCCAGCTTTACCATTTGCAGGCCGATGGGCCCTTCGATCCCCATCGCGGACACCGCTTCAACGGCAAGGCCCGCCTGATTGACCCGTGGACCCAGGCCCTGGCCGGCGACTTTCTACCCGCTGGGGACGGGATCACGCGGCCGCCCAAATGCGTGGTCATCGACGACGCCTTCGACTGGGAGGACGACCGTCGGCCCCGCCGGCCGTTGGGCGATACGGTGATCTACGAGATGCACGTGCGGGGCTTCACGCAGCATCGCTCCAGCGACGTGTCGAGCCCAGGCACGTACTTGGGCGTGATCGAAAAGATTCCCTATCTGCAGAGCCTGGGCGTCACGGCCGTCGAGCTGATGCCGGTGCATGAGTTCCCGATGCTCTCGCCCCAAGGCAAACGCTTGGCCCGTCCCAATTATTGGGGCTACGATGCGATGGCCTTTTTCGCGCCGCATCGGGGTTACGCCACCAGCCGCGTTCCCGGCGCGCAGGTGCAGGAATTCAAACAAATGGTCAAGGCTTTGCATGCCGCCGGCATGGAAGTCATTTTGGATGTGGTGTTCAATCACACCAGCGAAGGCAACGAACACGGGCCAACGCTGTCGTTCAAGGGGCTGGAAAACAACGTCTACTACATTCTCACCGGCGATAAAGCCGGCTACATGAACTTCTCGGGCTGCGGGAACACGGTCAACTGCAATCACCCGGTCGTTCGCGAGATGATTTTGCAGTGCCTGCGGCATTGGGTGCTGGCCTACCATGTGGACGGCTTCCGCTTTGACCTGGCCAGCATTCTCACCCGAGGACCCAGCGGCGAGGTCATCGGCCGACCACCGCTGGTGGAAGCCATTGACGAAGACCCTATTTTGGCCGATGTCAAACTCATCGCCGAAGCCTGGGACGCCGCGGGCTTGTACCAGGTGGGATCGTTCCCCGGGCGGCGGTGGAGCGATTGGAACGGCCGTTACCGCGACGACATGCGACGGTACTGGCGGGGCGATCCCAAGTTGGCCGGGGCCCTGGCCACGCGGTTGACGGGCTCCAGCGATATGTATCAGCACTCGGGACGGCGACCGCAGCACAGCGTGAATTTCATCACCTCGCACGATGGATTCACGATGAACGATTTGGTCAGCTACAACCACAAGCACAACGCGGCCAACGGCGAAGATAACCGCGACGGCGACAATCACAACAACAGCTACAACCACGGCGTCGAGGGCCCCACCAACGTCCGCGCAATCGACCGCATGCGGGTTCGCCAGATTAAGAACATGCAGGCCACCCTGCTGATGAGCCTGGGCGTGCCGATGCTGGTCGCCGGCGACGAATGCCGGCGGACCCAACGCGGCAACAACAATCCCTATTGCCAAGACAACGTCATCAGTTGGTTCAACTGGCGTCTGCTGGACAAGCACGCCGAACTGGCGCGCTTCGTTCGCGGGCTGATTCAGTTTCGCCTGGCTCAGACAACCGTCCGCCGACGCAGCTTCAAGACCGGTCAGCCACCGGTCGAGGGCCGCCTGCCCGATGCCTCGTGGTTCAGCCCCGAGGGTCACCCCATGGCCTGGGAGACCCACGACTCGAGCCTGATCGCCGTGCTGGGCGGGGCCGTTCCGCCAGAATCCACACTCGCACCCGGCGATGACTTGTTATTGCTGTTTCACCCCGGGCCCGAGGATCGCACGTTCACCGTCCCCGAGAGCATGCGGCGGTTTACCTGGCGGATGTTTCTGGATACCGCGGCCGATCCGCCCGAGGACCTGTGGCCCTTGTACGATGGACCAAGTGTCCCGCAGGATGGGTTGATTCGAATGACCGCCCGCAGCCTCCGCGTTTACGTCTCGGGCGTGTCAGCCGCCAGCGAGTGATTTGAAATTCGCTTGTGGCGGCCAGGATGGTGGC
>JBJHDE010000449.1:0-4980 GCA_050486385.1 Planctomycetales bacterium
GGTGGCCGATGTCGATTTCGAGATCATGGTCGTTCACATTGGCTTCGGCAGTCCGGGTAACGAGGTCACCGAATACGCCAAGAAAGTGGATTCCGACCTGGTCGTGATGGCCCCCAAGCGTTCCAGCACCTTTGAACGGATCCTGCTGGGCAGCGTGGCCGAGCGGATCGTGCGGCTGGCCGAATGCCCGGTGCTGGTGCTTCGCGGTCCACGGAAGTCGAGCTGATCTTACCGCTTTCCGCCAAGGCTTGGGAATGCAACTCCTGGCACCGGTGGCTGGTCCGCCGGTGTTGGAGAACGCCCGCGAATGCCCTGGACTCTGGCACGGTTCGAGAACCTTCCCAAGGATCGATCGAGCCAAGTGGGCCAGCGATTCGCACGGAATGTCGCGCGATCGCGTGAGACCAGGGCGCAGCGTCTTGCCAGGCCGTGGCGCCCTGGCTTGCCGAACCGCGAGGAGTGTCGTTGTCTGCGTCGAGATTTTGTTAGCATGGACGAGTCCGCAACCATTTGAATGAACATCCTTGCCGAGTTGAAAGCCCGCTTCGCGGCCGCCCTGTCGGAGCTGGTCGAAGACCCCACGCCCTGGCTCGATCAGATTCGCCCGAGTGGCGACCCCAGCCGTGGCGATTACCAGGCCAATCTGGCGATGCCGCTGTCGGGCCGGCTCAAACAGCCCGCCCGCGAGGTGGCCGAGCGGATTGTGGCGGCCCTCGCCGTGGACGATCTCTGTCAGCCGCCTCAGGTGGCCGGGCCGGGGTTTATCAATTTAACGCTTCGCGACGATTGGTTGGCCCGGCAGGTTGGATTGGCGGCCCGCGACCCACGGCTGGGTGTGCAGCCGGTGGACCAGGCGCGCCGCTACGTGATCGATTACTCGGCCCCGAATGTCGCCAAGCCCATGCACGTGGGCCACATCCGCAGCACGGCGATTGGCCATGCCCTGGCCCAGATCTTGAAGTTTCTGGGCCACGAGACGATCACCGACAATCACATCGGCGATTGGGGCACGCAGTTCGGAATGATCATCGTGGGCTATCGGCAGTTTCTGGATGCCGAGGCCTACCAGCGCGAACCGGTGGCCGAGCTGGCTCGGCTCTATCGATTGGTGCGGCAACTGGCCGATTACCACGCGGCCGTGGCCAAGTTGCCGCGGCTTGAGGCCGAGGCCCGCGACTTGCAAGCCACCCTGCAAACGCTCGAGTCGCAGGCTCCGACCGACAAGGCCGAAGCCAAGAAGCATCGCAAGGAGGTCAACCGCCTGTCCAGCAAGCTCCGCGAGCTGACCGAGGAGAAGGGGCAAATCGACACGACCCGCAAGGCCATTGAGCGGGTCGAGCAGTCGCCCGAACTGCGGAAGCTGACCGAGGCCCATCCCGACATTTACGCCCAGGCCGTGGCCGAGACCGCCAGGCTGCATGCCGGCGACCCCGAGAATCTGGCGCTCTGGAAGGAGTTTCTTCCGGTGTGCCTGGAGGAGTTGGAACACACCTACAAACGGCTGGGCGTGTCGTTCGACCATGCGCTGGGCGAGAGTTTTTATCACGACATGCTGGCTGGTGTCGTCGACGACTTCAAGCGGAAGAACATCGCCCGCGAAAGTGAAGCCGCGCTGTGCGTGTTCTTCGCAGGCTCCGACGTCCCGATGATCATCCAGAAGCGGGATGGCGCGTTCTTGTACGCCACAACCGATCTGGCCACCATTCAGTATCGCGTTCAGCAGTGGAATCCCGACGCGATTTTGTACGTGGTGGATTTTCGCCAGAGCGATCACTTTGAGAAACTGTTTGCCGCCACCAGGCTGTGGGGCATCACCGAGTGTGAACTCACGCACGTCAAGTTTGGGACCGTCAACGACACCGATGGCAAGCCCTTCAAGACCCGTGGTGGCGGCACCGTGGGGCTGGATGGCCTGCTGGACGAGGCCGTACGGCATGCCGCTGCTATTGTGGCCGCCAAGGACGATGCCAACCCCGAGGGCCCGCAGCTCTCCCCTCGCGAACGTGCCGAAGTGGCCGAGATGGTGGGCATCGGGGCCATTCTGTACAACGACCTCACCCACAATCGCGAAAGCGATTATGTGTTCGACTACAACCTGATGATGCAGACCGACGGCAACACCGCCGCCTACATGCAGTACGCCTACGCCCGGGCCTGCGGCATTCTGCGGCGTGGCGGCACCAGCATCGACCAGGTGATGGCCACCGATTCGCCCGTCGAACTCGCCACGCCCGAGGAGCGAGCCCTGGGCCTGGAGCTGCTGCGGTTTCACGAAGCCCTGGAGGCGGTCACGCAGGATTATCGTCCCAATCTGCTGACGAATTACCTGTGGGACATGACCCGCGCGCTATCACGATTCTACGAGAATTGTCCGGTGCTCAAGGCCGACGAGTCGACCCGCGGCAGCCGTCTGGTGTTGTGCGTGCTGGCCGCGCGGACCCTGGCGACGGCGCTTCGGTTGTTGGGCATCGGTGTCCGCGATCGGATGTAGTCACGCACCGGTGTGGCTGTGCGGCGCCGTACACGCCCGCACAGTGTCCTCTTGGAAGTCCTCGCCCGCTGTCATCCCAGAGGGTTCAGCAAACAACACTCAGGCCCTGCCGCCCGCCGTGCGAGGTGTTCGCGCTTTCGGTGGGATGACTTGCGGGGTGCGTTCACGTCTTCGCCCCGAGATCCGTTTCTCTTGCCCCGGTTGACACCATGTCCGAAGCCTCGCAGCGTTGGTACAGCGGATTGAGCCGCTATCACTATTTCGTGATCTTGGTCTGCGCGCTGGGCTGGCTGTTCGACACGATGGATCAGCAGTTGTTCGTGCTGAACCGTCAACCGGCCATGGAAGAACTGATCGTGCCGCCGTCGGTCGAGGGGCTCTCGGAAAGCGAAGCCGAAGTGGCCGCCGAGAAACGCCGGATTGCCGTCCGCGAAGCGGTGGGCTACACCACGGCCATCTTCATGTTGGGCTGGGCCACCGGCGGACTGCTGTTTGGGATGCTGGGCGATGTCATCGGCCGCACCAAGACCATGCTGATCACCATTTTGCTGTACTCCATATTTACGGGAGTCAGCGCCTTCAGCGTGGGCTACTGGGACTTTGCCGTCTATCGCTTTCTTACGGGGCTGGGAGTGGGAGGCGAGTTCGCCGTGGGCGTGGCCCTCTTAAGCGAGGCCCTGCCCGAACGCGCGCGGCCCTACGCCCTGGCCCTGGTCCAGGCGCTCAGCGCGGTCGGCAACATCTCGGCGGCCTTGATCACCGCCTATATCAGCTATCTCGACGGGATGGGGAGTCTCAAGGACCTCTACCTGTTGAATTTTGAACTCACGCCCTGGCGGATCGCGTTCTTGGCGGGATCGTTCCCGGCGCTGCTGTGTATCATCATCCGGGCGTTCCTCCGCGAACCTCAGCGGTGGCACGAGGCCACCATGGACCAGGCGCTCGGCAAGCGATTCACCAAGCTGTCGGAACTGTTCCACAATCCCACCTGGCGCTACCGGGCGTTCGTCGGCCTGGCCTTGGCCTCCAGCGGCGTGATCGGACTGTGGGGCGTGGCGTTCTTTGTGTTCGACCTGATCCGCTTTGTGTTAAAGGACGATTTCACACCCAGCGATGTGGGGCAGTACGTGGGCCTGGCCAGTGTGTTGATGAACGGTGGGGCCTTCTTTGGCATCTACTTTTATGGCCCGGTGAGTGAACGCATCGGCCGACGGCCCACGTTCATGATCTGCTACCTGATGGCCACCGCCAGCACGGTGTTTGTCTTTGCCTTCTTCGGCAAGATCGGCGGGGTCTACGACATCTACTGGATGATGCCCCTGCTGGGCTTCTGCGTGCTGTCGCTGTTTGGCGGCTATGCCGTCTACCTGCCCGAGCTGTTTCCCACGCGGCTGCGAAGCACCGGCACCAGCTTCTGCTACAACGTGGGCCGCTACGTCGCCGCCGCCGGCCCAGCACTGCTGAGCGTACTCATGCTGTACTTCGGCTCATTGGGCTTTGAGGAACCGATGCGTCCCGCCGGAATCGTGCTGTGCTCGTCGTTCTTGATGGGCTTCCTGGTGACCTTCCTGGCGCCCGAGACCCGAGGCAAGCCGCTACCCGAATGAGACGCCTTTTCCACGCCGTTTTGTGGAAAAGTTGTCGGGTGGTCTTGCTGCCGGGGGGCGACTGTATTATCGTTCAGAGGTGAACGGGAGTTTCATTCCTCCGGCCAGGGGACACCGTCATGACCCAACAAGAATCCGCACCCGTCAAACTGACCTCCAAACAGAAGGAGGTCTACAACTTCATCCGCGAGAAAATTCGCTTGCGGGGCTATGGACCTACGGTCCGCGAGATCGGCGAACAGTTCAACATCAGTAGCCCCAATGGGGTAATGTGCCACCTCAAGGCCCTGGAACGCAAAGGCTTCATCCACCGCGATCCGAAACGCTCGCGGGCGATCCAGGTCCTGGAAGACTCTCCGGTGGGGGGGCTGCCCTTGCTGGGGCGAATCGCCGCCGGCGCCCTGCACGAAGCCATTGGCGAAGAAGAACGCATCGACTTCGGCAACCTGTTCAACGCCGAGGAGCTGTTTGTCCTCGAGGTGCGGGGCGATTCGATGATCGACGACCACATTACCGATGGGGACTATGTGGTCATTCGGCGGCAGCCGACGGCCACGCCCGGGGCGATTGTGGTGGCCCTGACCGACGACAACGAGGCCACGCTCAAGCGGTGGTACCCCGAGCAGAACCGGATTCGTCTTCAGCCTGCAAATCCAGGCATGAAGCCAATTTACGTCAAACGGGCTCAAGTCCTCGGGGTGGTGGTCGGCGTGGTGCGGAAGTTCGAGTAAGATCATGCGATCAACCGAACCCCTTCGCACATCGCTTGCCGAGTCGCCGCCATGACCGCTTCCGAGACGACGCCGCTGGAGATCGAGCCGCAGCAACTCAAGGCTCAGCTCGACGCGGGTGAAGACTTGTTTCTGCTGGACTGCCGAGAGC
>JBJHDE010000450.1:0-4975 GCA_050486385.1 Planctomycetales bacterium
GGACATGGCCGACCGCGAGATCGACGAGCAGTTCCTGGCCGACATCGTCGATCACAGCATCGACCCCTACGCCGTGATCGCCGCCGACGGCACGGTGCTGTACGTGAGCGAGAGCATCGGGCAGGTCCTCGGCGGTGTGCCCGCGGACTACGTGGGACGACACATCGTCGAGACCATCCATCCCACCAGCGTCACGAGGGCGATCGACTCCTGTTCGCCGACCGCCAGCAGCATGTCCATCTCCCGGCGGTCGGGGTTGGGATGAAGCGAGCGGGCGTCCTCGATCAGCGGAAGTCCCGGAGTCGGGATTCCGTATCGGTGATCGCGTACTCGTTCAGCCGTTCCTGAGCGACGCCCTCGGTGAGTCCGGCGTGCGGTGGGATGAAGGTGCTTTCGTTCTTTTCCAGCACCCAGACCAACAACTCGCGGTGCCGCTGACGATTCTCGTCACTGCTGGCCAGGCGTGTCTGATCGAGATTGATCTGATACTGCAGCGACAGCGGCCCATCGGGCTCGCGAATCCAGACGGCTCCGCCCACACCGGCCAGAGCGGCCACAATGCGGTCGAGCATGCCGGTGTAGAACTCCGGCGGGCTGATCTCGCTGCGGGCCATCTTGGCCAACTCGTCGATCAGCCGGCGAATTTCTTCCCAGGCCTTGTCCGTCTCTTGGTCCCCAGCCGCCGGCCGGGTCTGCATCGGAGTGCCACTCATGGGCCGAATTCAGATCCGTTGAAAGAGGGGTCTTTGCTGGCCAGCCACCCGGACCGACACGAGACCGAAGACGCAGCGAGCCAACTCGTGCGGAATCCCTCCCCCCGAACCAGTCGACTCTCTTAACTGTATCACACCCCCGGCCCACCGGCCAGCAAGGCTGATGCCGGAAGTCGGGAATCCGCCCCCCTCAGGCCGTTGGGCGGAGTTGGGTTGCCCCTGAGGATTGGTCGGCTCAAGGCCCTCGGTCGCTCAAGCCGCAGGCGGGCCAACCGGAAGCTTCTACGCGACGGAAACGAAAAAGGGGCGCGCCGCTTGCTTTTTTTGTGGCGGCACGCCCCCAATGGCCCACTGACATCGCGCGGAGATTTCCCGCGAGTCGTAGTTCCTGCGCTCAGTTCTGGCGAGCGGCCTGGACACGCTTGTTGACGTCGGTTTCCAGCACGCCGAAGGCCTGCTCGTGACGCTGGATGGTCATGCTCAAGGCGATCAACATTCGCTTGGCGGTGTAGTAGCTCAGGATCATCCGCTGCTTCACGGCGATCGGCTGCGACGGGGCGCGGCCCGGCTGAGTATTCAAACCGAAATCGAAAATCACTTCTTCCGGCGTGCCTGTCACGCGGCAGAAATTGGCATAAGCCGCCAGGGCGTGGCTCTCGTCCAATTGCACCTGGGCTTGTTGGGCCTGAGCCTCACCGGCACCACCCTCGGGAGCCGCTTGCGGGTCCTTAGCCATCTGTTCCTCCTTCAGCGTCACGCGAATCTCCAACAAGCCAGCAGACTACTGCTTACTGCCGGATTCGTAAAGTATCGCTGGCCCTGAGCATCGAGAGTTAATCACGGCATGGGCAGCTCGGCGTGAACCCCTTACGCCCAGGAAACCTGGGAGGTTTGGGCAATCTACAAATGCCCTCCCAATGACTGGGTGGCCTCAACCCAGTTCTCCCGAATTCTTCACGCTCCCCACGTTGAGACCGACCCACGGGTCAGCCTATCATACCAATCGGTCGCCTGCACGCCGGGGCGGTCGCTGGCGGTTCAGCAAGAGTGTCACCGTGGGGCGTGGGACGCCGCTCCCGGAAACGCGACCTGGGCTTGCGGACCCTTATGCATGAGCCGCGTCGAACGGGAAACCGACGGCGCTCCCGGTTGGTTCCGCCATCGCGGCTGGCCAGCAGGCCGTCGGGCCCCTGAGGACTGGCTGTATCGCATCCCCAAACATTTGGGCGTGGTGACCGATGGTAGAAGCGCGGAGATCGGGCTTTACGCTGATCGAACTGCTGGTGGTCATCACCATCATCGGCATCCTCATGGGGCTGCTGCTGCCGGCGGTCAATCGCATCCGCGAGACCGGGCGGCGGACCATGTGCATGAATCACCTGCGGCAGATCGGCCTGGCGGTAGTCAACTACGAGACGACGCACTCGCAGTACCCGTCGGCTGGCTACTTCGATGCCGGCCCCGCCAGCGACGCGGGACTGCGGATTGCCGACTTTCGCTCGGGCACGATGTTCAGTTGGATCGTGAGCCTGCTGCCCTTTCTCGAACAGCAGACTCTGTACGACCAGTTCGACACCCGGTTGCCCGCCACCGAGCAACCGCTGGATCCCCAGCGACTGCAACCGGGCGTGTTGCTGTGCCCCAGCGATGCCAGCGAGGGCCTGGAGTACGAGTATGGCGGCAAGCGCTTTGCCAAAGGCAACTACGCGGCGTGGTCGAGCCCGTATCACTCGGACTACATGAATCACTATCCCGGGGCGCTCATCAGCCATCGGCCGCACCGGAATGCCTCCATCCGCGATGGCGTGACCAACACCTTTCTGGCCAGCGAAGTTCGCACCCGTCCCCACAACCGCGACGAGCGGGGCGTGTGGGCCTTGGGGTGGAATGGGGCCACGCTGTTGGCCTACGATGCGCATCCACCCAACGACATGGTTCGCAACGGGGTCAAGGTACCGAGGTTCTTTTACGACGGGGCGAAAAGCGCCAACTTCAAACAACCGCCAAATAACCAGACGGGGCTCAACAGCGACACGCTGTACGAGTGCCCCGAGCGGGCGGCCAGCCAGCTCGACCGCATGCCGTGCAGTCGGTATGCCGGCTACTGGTCGGCTCCGCCACGCAGCCTGCACCCCGGCGGCGTGAACCTGGTTTACATGGACGGCCGCACGAGCTTTCTGACCGACGAGGTCGATCAAACGGCCATGGCCTTTTTGATATCCGCCGACGCCGGACAAGTGATTGCCACGGTTCCTTGACGTGGGCGAGGGTCGCCGGCATGGTGGCGCTGTGCGGAGTCCGCCGTTGACGCTTTGGATTGAATGTCAGGAGCGATTGGTATGAGAAGCGTCGTGGCAATAGCCCTCACACTGGTGGGATTGGTTTTGTTGGCCGTATCGTATCTAATGCCGCCCATGGGCAATGGCGGCTGGACCGACGCGGATGCCGATCGTTACAACGAAGTCAATCGGACCTTGCTCATCTTGCATTATTCCGAGGAGGATCACGGGCACAGCCACGGCACCACCGATGCCCAAGCCAGTGACCGACCCGCTCTGGAAGCCGAGCGCGATGAGTTGTCTTCGCGATTGGCCGCGGCCCAACAGTCACGCTCGCGGTGGGCGGACGTGGCCTTTGTGCTGGGCCTGTTTGCCTTGGTCGGCGCCTTGAGTTGCGCGGTGGCCGAGGTCGCCGCTCGCAACGATTGAACACCGACCCATTCGGTTTAAACGTCCGCTCCGGTGCGCCCAGCTTGAACGCTGGGGCGTTGCCCTGGAGGGGTTGCCGCGCCCGAGGCGGCGTGTGCAAAACATGATGCCAACCACGTTGTGGGACCGGTTGGCGTCATCGGAGAATCTGCAAACGAAATTTGTTTAACCGTAAAGCTCTTGGTGTTTGGCCACACGAGCGCGGTTCGGTCAAAGATTCACAAATGTTTGGTGTTGGGCGGCGGGAGCGCAGGCCTGATGGTGGCGATCGCCCTGAAGACCAAGTTGCCAGAGCTGCATGTCCAGGTGCTGCACAGCCCGCAGTTGGGCATCATTGGCGTCGGCGAAGGCAGCCTGGCTTCGCTGCCACCGTTCTTGCACGGCTACTGCGAGATCGATCCCGCCGAGTTTTATGAACAGGCCCAGCCCACCTGGAAGCTGGGCATTCACTTTCTGTGGGGCGAACGGCCGCAATTCAACTACACCTTTCGTCCCAATCTGACACAACGTTACGTCGGCCTGTCGCGAAGAGTCGGCTTCTATCTGGCTGACGACATGCGGGACCACGATGTCTCCAGCGGCCTGATGAGCCGTCGCCGCGCGTTGCTGCGGCAGCCCAACGGTTCGCCGTTGATTGATCATTCGGTGGCCTATCATATCGAGAACGCCCGCTTCGTCAGTTTCCTGGAACGGCACGCCCGGCGGATCGGTGTCGACTTTCAGGAAGGCACACTCGTGCATGTGGCCGTCGCCGACCGAGTGATTCAAGAACTGGTGCTGCAAGATGGTCGCCACGTGACGGCGGACTTGTACATCGATTGCTCGGGCTTTCGTTCCGAGCTGATCGGCCGAGCCTTGGGCAGCGAGTTTCTGTCGTACAAGCGTTCGCTGTTTTGCGATGCCGCGATCGTCGGCTTTTATGATCGCGGCATCGACGACAAGATTCTGCCCTACACCATTGCCGAGACGATGGACGCCGGCTGGTGCTGGCAGATTGAACATCCCGAGCGGGTGACGCGGGGCTACGTGTTCTCGACGGACTTCATGACCCCCGAAGCCGCCGAGACCGAACTGCGAACCAAGAACCCGCGGCTGGGCCCCACGCGGATGGTTCGCTTTCGGAGTGGCCGGTATCGCGATGTGTGGATCAATAATGCGGTCGCCGTGGGCAATGCCGCCGGCTTTGTCGAGCCCTTGGAGGCCACGGCCCTGGGCGTGATTTCATTTGCCTGCCGCGCCCTGGTGACGTGCCTCAGGACCAGCGGATTTCAACCCGGCCCGTCGATGCGTCGGCAGTTCAATCAGTTCAACGCCCGCAACTGGGAGTGCATTTGCCGCTTTTTGGCGATTCACTACGCGTTCAATACCCGGCTGGAGACGCCGTTCTGGCGAGCGTGCCGCGCGGACACCGATCTGGCCGGGGCCGAGGAGTTGATTGAGTTCTATCGCGAGAACGGTCCCTCGTCTATCTGGCAGTCCACGCTGATTGACGAGATCGATCCGTTTGGCATGGAGGGCTACCTGACGATGTTGATTGGGCAGAAGGTGCCCTAT
>JBJHDE010000451.1:0-4473 GCA_050486385.1 Planctomycetales bacterium
GGGCAGGGCGGCGGCGTGCAAATCATTGATTTGCAGGCCATGCCGCTGGGCGACCTCGCGGGCCACCCGATTGAACTCCAGCTCGTCGCCGGCTCGCCGCCAGGCCGAGCCTTCAGGTACCGGCGTGGTGCTGCACCAAATGACCGTGGCCTTGGTCGCCCGGAGCTGTTTGAAAATGGTGTCGAGATTCTTCTCGTACTCGTCGAGGGCGACTTGATGCTGGCCCTTGTCGACCGTGGTGTTGCGGCCCTGATCGTCCACATGTTTGAGATCATGCAGGCCGAAGTTGACGTGAATCACGTCCCACGTGCCAGAGCCCAACCACTGTTCGAGGTTCTTGACCCCGTTGGAGGTTGGGCCGGCATTGGTGGGAATGCGATGCACATTGGCCACGCCTTCCAGCCGCTGGCGGACCGGCAGCGTATAGCCAATGGAAATGGAATCGCCGATCAGCAACACCCGGGGCAGGCCGGGCCGATCTTCGATGGGGGCAAATTCGGCACGCTGAGCGCCAGTGCCTTGGGCGACAACGATTGACGGGGCAGCGGCCAGCAGCAGGCCCGAGGTCAGGGCGATGGCCAACGAGCGAGCAATCATGGGGCTGGGTCTCAGGAGGAGCGATGCGGATCGTCGCCCCCTGCTATAACCCAGCCCCTTGCTCTAAACCAGTAGCCCCAGAACCAGTAGCCGGGCCTTATCGGCCGGCCCCTTGCAGTTCGAGAGCATCGCTCTCGTGCATCCGGTCGGCCAGTTCCTGTCGAAGAATGCGAACATGCATCGGGGCCTTGACCCCCAAACGCACTCGGCCGCCTTCAATCGCCACGATCGAGACCACCACCTCGTCGCCAATCAGGATCTGCTCGCCAACTTTGCGGGTGAGAACCAACATGATTGTGCCTTCCTTGCCAAAGAGATTGTCGTAAGCGAATGCCGTGCTGAGTTGAACTCTGCTAGGAGTTTCGGCCCGCCCTGTGACACCCTTGGTCAGCCCTGGGCCGAATTCCTGAATTGTTTTTTGAATTGCCCGACAGGAAGCAAACACCGTGCCAAACGTGTTTTGGTAAATTGGGTAACCTGGGGATAGGCGAGATCGCGGGAAAAGGGCCGTTTCGCGGTTTGGGGCGGTTGGTCGGCCAGCGCTATCCCCCAGTTTGGCCTGGTTGTTGGGCGACCAGTTTGGCCGTCGCGCGGCTGGGGCCCCGCCTTGGCGGCTCTGGATCGGCCGAACGGCACGGACCATGATCGACAGTTGCGGCAGGGCGTGGCCGGAGAGCGAGTCCCAAGCCCCTCATGTAAGGGAAACTGATGCGTCTGTTGGATTGGCGAGTGCTGTTTGTGGTGTGGGCCTTGGCGACCAGCCCCCTGGGGGCGGCCGACGATCCCGAGTCGACCTTTCCGGTTGCGGGCATCCTGCCCAAGCAGGAAATCGGGGCCGAGCGCTTTTTGGCCGAGCATCCCGACTACGACGGCCGTGGCGTGGTGGTGGCCATCTTCGATACCGGGGTCGACCCCGGAGCCGAGGGCCTGAGCACCACCCCCGACGGTCGGCCCAAGATTCTGGACCTGATCGACGCCACCGGGGCGGGCGATGTGGCGATGACGGAGATCCGTTATCCCGAGGATGGCCAGATCGAGGGCCTGTCGGGCAAGCGGCTCACTCTGCCGGCGAGCGTGCTTTCCGGCGACGATGAGCAGCCGTTCCGTGTCGGCCTGGCCCGCGCCTATCAAATCTTTCCGCGGCAGCTTGTCGACCGACTCCGCGAGCAGCGGAAAGAGCGATTCGCCATTCAACAGCACCAGCTTGAGGCCAGGCTGCGGCGGGCGATTCTGGATTTCGAGGCCGAGCACCCTCGGCCCGACGACCAGCAAGCCGGGCGGCTCGAGGAACTGCGGGCTCGGCTGACCGCCGCTCAGGCCGCCTGGAAAAGCTACGACGATCCCGGGCCGTTGATTGACTGCGTGGTGTTCCACGATGGCACGCGGTTCCGCGCACTGGTGGATACCCAGGGCGATGGCGACCTGGCGGATCAGTCGCCGCTGGCCGATTTCGATGTCGAGCGGCAGTGGGCGACCCTGGGGTTTGGCAGCGGTCTCAACTTCGGTGTGCATATCTACGACCAAGGCCAGACGCTTTCGTTGGTGACCGACTGCGGGGCCCATGGCACGCATGTGGCCGGCATCGTGGCGGGCTACTATCCCGACGAGCCTGAGTTGTCGGGCATCGCCCCGGGGGCCCAGATCATCTCGGTCAAGATCGGCGACGCCCGCCTGGGAAGCATGGAGACCGGCCGGGCCCTGGCTCGGGCGTTGGCCGCGGCCCAGCGACACGGGGTCGACCTGGTCAACATGAGTTATGGCGAACCTACGGCCCAACCGGCTCGTGGGGCGTTGGCCGAGATGTTTTCGGAACTGGTTGAAGAGCACGGCGTGTTGTTCGTGGCGAGCGCTGGCAACAGCGGACCGGCTTTGGGCACCGTCGGCGCTCCTGGCGGCACCTGCCGCAGCCTGCTGGGAGTGGGAGCCTACGTCTCGCCGGCGATGATGGCTGCCGAATACACCCTGCGAACCGCCTTGCCCGAGAACGCCTACACCTGGACCAGTCGCGGACCCACCGCCGATGGCAGCCGCGGCGTGAGCCTGTTTGCCCCCGGTGGCGCGATTGCCCCGGTGCCCACATGGACCGGCAATCGCAATGTCCGCATGAATGGCACCTCGATGGCCGCACCCAATGCCTGCGGTGCCGTCGCCTTACTGCTTTCGGGGCTCAAGGCCGAGGGCGTGGAGTTCTCGCCCGCCAGTGTCGAGCGGGCCTTGCAGAACACCGCCCGCAAGCTCAAGGCGATCGACTCGCCGGCGCAGGGTCCGGGGCTGATTCAGGTGGATGCGGCCTTCGAGGCGCTGGTGACCCACGCCGAAGCCCCGGCCGAGCGTGTGCGACTGGTGGCCGAGACCGTTGGCGGCGAGCCCGCCCGGGGGCTGGTGCTCCGGCAACCGCACGAGCTGGCCGAGGTGTTGGACGTCGAGATTGAGCTTCGGCCCAAGTTTCCGCAAGCGGTCGACTTCGACCAGCGTCGCGGCTTTCAACTGCGGCTGGAGCTGTCGGCCTCGGCCGAGTGGGTCGAGGTGGGGCGGTACGCGATTCTCGCCGAATCGGGCCGTCGCGTGAGCCTGCGGGTCGATCCACGCAAGCTGGCCCCGGGCTTTCATGAAGCCGAGGTCCAGGCCGTGGATGTCGAGCGGCCCGAACGCGGCCCGTTGGTGAGATTTCCCATCACGGTGCTGGTGCCCGAGCCGCCTTCACAATCCCCGGCGTTGTGGCAAGGCGAGGCCGATTTCGTGCCAGGCAGCCTGCATCGCACCTTCGTGGTCGTGCCCAAGGGGGCCACCTGGTTGGAACTCACTTTGCGGCTGGGCCCCGGCGATGGCGATCGACGCTTCGTGGTGCATACCACGCAGGCCCGCCCCGGGCGTTCGTTCCGTGAAGACGAATCCAAACAGTATGTCCGACTGCTGCCAGGTCGCGACACCCGACTGGCCATCCCGGTGACCTCGGGCGTGGCCATGGAGATTTGCCTGGCCCAGTATTGGTCGAGTTTGGGCGAATCGGCATTGTCTTGGGAGTTCGCCTTCCGTGGCCTGATGCCCGACGATCGCGAAGTGGCACTCGCCGCGGGGCAGGGCGGTCGGGTCCTGGGCGTCACCAGCCAGGTGGCCAGCGAGCGGCTCGACCCTGAGGCCCGCCTGACCACGCATCGCCGGGTCATCGCGCCCGAGAGTGCCATGCTGGAACCGCTGGACGACCCTCGCGACACGCTGTTTGATGGTCGCCAGATGCACCGATTGGTGCTGGAGTACGCCTGGGACATGGGCTCCGGTGCCGGTGGCCAGGTCACACCGCACTGGCCAGCCTTCAATCAACTGCTGTACGACTCGCCCGCGAAAAGCCTGTTCTGGGTGTTGGATGATCCGCACGGCCGACTGATCACGGCCGGCGATCCGTATCCCCGACCGGTCCGCTTGGGCCCGGGCAAGCATCGGCTGCGGCTGGAGCTTCGCCACGCCGATGTCGCCTGGCTCGAGGCGCAGCGTTCGCTACTGATGACGCTCGATCGCCCCTTGGACTCGCCCATCGCCTTGTCGGTTCATCCGCATCGCGCGGCGGCCGCCGGCGGGCCCGGACGTTTTGCCGGAGTCGACCTGGCTCACGGCCAGCGGCACGAGTTTGTCTTGGGCGAGCCGCCAACCGCGCGGCTGCCCAGTGGACTGGCCCCCGGCGATTCGCTGGTGGGCACCATTCAGTACAGTCGGGCCCAGGAGCATCGCCCTGGCAGTGGCCAACGTCCCGGCGGTTGGCCGTTGACGTGGACGGCGGGTCCGTCGGCCCGGTCGAAGTCGGCCGCTGCCAAGGACTCCGGCGAGTGGTCGACCGAGGCCCTGGCCGATCAGGTGTTTGACCAGCGAGTCGGCGTGCTG
>JBJHDE010000451.1:4483-4915 GCA_050486385.1 Planctomycetales bacterium
CAGTTGCTCGACGCCCGACCCAACGACTTGCAGGTGTTGCGAGTCAAGCTGCATCGTTTGGACGATCCCCCGCAAGGTCGCAAGCCGCACCTCGCGCGGATTGTGGCCCTGTGCGATCGGATCGTCGAGGCGATTGACCCCGATGACCTGTGGGCCTGGGAACGCGCCCGCGATCGGTCGCAGGATCCGCCGGGCGAAGCCGATCGCCGCAAGCAACAGCGCGAGTGGCTGGTGGATGCCTTGTACCGCAAGGGCCGTGCGCTGGTGTATATGCGCTTGCCCGACGTGCTGGAAATGCAACCCATTGCCGATGGCGAAGCCCACGACGCCCAGGTGGCCGCGGCCGTCAGCGATCTGCGGCAATGGGTCGATACCAGCGAGAAAGACTGGTACCTGCTGCACTGCCAGTACGCCCGACAAAAAGACGAACAG
>JBJHDE010000452.1:0-4905 GCA_050486385.1 Planctomycetales bacterium
CCGTCGGATTCCATGGTTCACCGGGATGCCACACGCCGGTGACGATCACATTCGAGCCGACAAACTGCATGAGCGTCGCTTCAGGAACCTGCTCGGTCGCAATCACCGGCGTGTCGTCGACCATGAAGTGATGACCGGACCAGGCTTGAACACTTCGGACGTTGCTCGGGAAGTGACTCAGCACTCCCTGGACGGTCCGGGGCTCAGGCACAGTCGCTGGTTCCGTCGCGGCTGCTGGCTCTTGAGCCGAATCTTGCTTTGGGGCGGATTCTTGAAGCTGGCAACCCGCGATCAATACTCCGCAGCACACCAGGACGGTCGGCTTGTTGATCATGGCATTCCCCTAACGTGTCCACGGGAGGCTTCCGCCAGTGACCGGTCGCCCGCGGTGTTTGTGCCCCAACCCCCAGGCCGATTGGCACTCCTAGGTTGAGTGTTGGTCTTGGGTGACTCCCAAGTCAAGCGTTTTCCCGCGTGATCGGCCGCCTCTGCCTGGCGCCGATGGCGGTGGCGAACCAAGCCGTCGTCCGGCCGGGGAACGCGAGCGGACCGTCAATCCCGATGAATGTTCGGGTTCCTTCAAGGCGAGGCGCAAGAAACAAGCCGCCCGCAGGCGGCTTGGAAGGTACCCCCAAGGGGATTCGAACCCCTGTTGCCGGACTGAGAACCCGGAGTCCTAGGCCTCTAGACGATGGGGGCGGGTGAGTTGGGCGTGACGGTGAACCGAGGCATGGCGGCCCGGCACGCGGGAATTCCTTATCCTAGATTGCGAGCCGATGCTGTCAACCACTGGGGGCGTCCACGCGCTCGGAAAACCAGGGCTGGGGCGGTCCGCGGCGGCGGTCCGAGGGCGGATCGACCAGCTCGGCCAGAAGCTGCCGGGTGGCGGGGTCGAGCCGGTTCTCGCGGAGCTGCGGTTCCAGCCTCTGTTGGACAAGCAATTCGGCCTCGGCGGTTCGCCCGTCGCGGTGCAAAAGAATCGCCCGACCGGCGATGCCGAAGGACTCCCACACCGGATCGGGGTGGTTGGCGAAGCGTTCGAACAGCTCGGCGGCCTGGCTGAGGTCGTTGCGATCCAGGTAGAGCATGGCCAACTGCTGGCGGGCCCGCTGGCGATAGTACTGCTGGGCGGAGTCTTCGTCGGGGAAGTGTTCCAGCACGCTGAGCCAACCCAACTCGCTGTTGAGCCGCATGGCCTTGAGGTACTGCTGTTTGACGTCGGCTTCTTTGGTGACGCTGGGGGCGTTGTTGACGCGTTGGCCGACCAGGGGGCGTTCCTGGCTGAGGGCCGCCAGCCCCAGGCCCACGACGAGCGACGCCACCAGGCTGGCCGCGACCAGCATCCACCGCCGGCGGCGGCGGGGGGCCAACATGGCCTGGGTTCGCATGGCCTGGCCCAGTCGCTCGGTGGCCGGATGGGCCACGGCCAGGGCCGTCGAGGGCACCAGCCCGTCGTCGTCCAAGGGGGCCAGGTCCTCGGGCCAGTCTTCGCTGGCCCGCAGGGCCCGCAGTTCGTGCAGAATTTCGCGGGCACTGGCGATCCGCTGCTCGGGCTCTTTGGCCAGCATACGATGTACCAGCCGACACAGGGCCGGTGGCAGATCGGGCCGCAGGGTCTCCAGCGGTTCGGGCCGGGTCTTCAGGTGCTGCACGGCCACGCTCAGGGCCGTTTCGCCACGAAACGGCGGGTTGCCGGCCAGCATGTGGTAGCAGGTGACCCCGAACGAATAAATGTCGCTGCGGGGGTCCAGCTCGCGGCCTTCGACCTGCTCGGGACTCATGTACAGCGGCGTGCCCATGGTCATGCCGACCTGGGTCAGATTCAACTGCTGACCGCCCGCCACCCGGGCCAGGCCGAAGTCGGCGACCTTCACCTCGCCGTTTCTGGCGAGCATGATGTTTTCGGGTTTGATGTCGCGATGGATGATGCCCTGCTCGGCGGCTTTGTGCAGGGCGGCGGCCACCTGGCGGATGACGCTCAGGGCGGTGGCCAGCTCGGGCGGTCCGCGGCGAACCAGGTACTCGCGGAGATTTTGGCCCGAGACGTACTCTTGGGCGATGTAGTGCAGCCCATCGGCCTGGCCGACGGCGTAGATTTGCACGATGTTGGGATGCACCAATTTGGCCGCGGCCTGGGCCTCGACGCGAAAGCGGCGGACGTAGGTCTCGTCGCCCGCGAACTCGGGACGCAGGAATTTGAGGGCGACCTGGCGATCAAGAGCGGCGTGTTCGGCCAACCAGACGTCGGCCATGCCACCGCGTCCGAGACGCCGGACAAGCTGGTAATCGGCCAGGGTCCGACCGCTGAGATCGACCTCGCCGGTGTCAGGAGTCGCGTTGGATGCCGTGTTCGACACGAACAGCTTCCTCGCGAAGGAGCCGGTCGGCCTGGCGAGGCGGCGCTCCGAGCCCGCCCCAGGCCGCCGGATGGTGCGTCTGCTGGAATCGCGGGAGCAAACCCCCCGGCCGCGGCGACAATCCAAATCTGATTGTAATCCTAGGCTATCGCCGAGGATAGCGCGGGGAAAAACGTCGGGAGTTGGGCAGAATCCCCCTTCCTGATGGGACTCGGGGACGGTCGATTGAGGAAGGGGGCTGCGGATTGCCCAGAGCCCGCAGCTTTCGGGGGACCAGACGCCGTGGTCCGTATAGACAGTGTTCACCGAACCCGCTAGGTTGCTCGAAGTTTCGTCACGCTGACGGGGCCGCCGGGTGGTATTCACCCAGGCGGTGCGGGGCGGATTGTACGGCGAGTCACCTGATGAGTGGTCTTCGCGCGGTGGCGGAGACGCTTGAGAAATCTAAAGAGGAGGAGTCCTGAAGTGGCCAGCATTGAGGAGCGAGTCAAAGAGGTGGTCGCTCAGCACCTCAACGTCGCCAAGAGCGACGTGACTCGCGAGAAGAACTTCATCACCGATTTCCAGGCCGACTCGCTGGACCTGGTGGAACTCGTCATGGAACTCGAGGAGGAATTCGACATCCAGATTCCCGAGGACGAGGCCGACAAGATCAAGACGGTCGGCGACGCGATCGACTTTATCGAGAGCCACCAGTAACAGCGTGGCCTCGGTGGCGGCTTGCGTCCCAAGGTGTCGCAAGGCCCCGAGCGCCCCATTCTTAAGCAACCCCTGGTCCGCGGCTTGCCGTGTAGGTCTAGGAAAAGGATCGCACTTCGGGGCAGGCGCCATTTGGGTCTGCCCCGACCAGTTTGGCCCCGCTGAATTCCGTCCCACGGACGGCGGGATTCGCTGCTAGTCCCCGAGGCGCACGGCAACGGATATGAAACGGCGCGTGGTCATCACCGGGCTCGGAGCGGTCACCGGTTTGGGGTGCGAGGTCCGCGGCCTGTGGTCGGCATTGTGCGAAGGCGCCAGCGGCGTCGGCCCGATCGACCTGTTCGATACCTCCGGGTTCAAGGTGCATTTCGCCGGCCAGGTGCGGGACTTCTCCACCGACGGCTACGTCGACCCCCGCGAGGCCAAGCGGCTGGATCGCTTTGCCCAGTTTGCGGTGGTCGCCGCCGAGAACGCCGTGCGGGACTCGGGGCTGGATTTCTCACAAGAGGACTCCTTCCGCTGCGGATCGATCATCGGCAGCGGCGTGGGTGGACTCAGCGAAATCGAGGCCCAGCACGGCCGACTGATTCAGCAGGGCCCCAGCCGGGTCTCGGCCCTGACCATTCCTAAGATGATGGTCAACGCCGCGGCCGGTCAGGTCTCGATCCGCTATCGGCTCCGTGGCCCGTCCACGGCGGTGGCCACGGCCTGTGCCAGTGCCGCCAACGCCATTGGCGATGCCTTCAAGTCGATTCAATACGATGACGCCGACGTGATGATCACCGGCGGCAGCGAAGCGGGGCTCACGCCGATGGGGCTGAGCGGCTTTTCCAACATGAAGGCCCTGAGCACCCGCAACGAGGCTCCTGAGAAGGCCAGCCGGCCGTTTGACCTGGACCGCGATGGCTTCATCCTCTCCGAGGGGGCCGGCATCCTGGTCCTGGAAGAGCTGGAGCACGCCAAACGACGCGGGGCCCGGATTTACTGCGAGCTGGTGGGGTACGGCTTGAGCAGCGACGGCGGCCACATCACCCAGCCCGACGAAGACGGCACCGGCGCGGCCCGAGCCATGGAGAACGCCCTGCGCGACGCCCGCCTGTCGGCCGAAGTCGTGGGCTACGTCAACGCCCATGGCACCAGCACTCCGCTGGGCGACAAGGCCGAGACCCGCGCCGTGCATCGGGTGTTTGGTC
Source organism: Planctomycetales bacterium (assembly GCA_050486385.1). GTDB lineage: Bacteria > Planctomycetota > Planctomycetia > Pirellulales > Pb10988 > JBJHDE01. The sequence continues at coordinate 4,250 of JBJHDE010000452.1, forward strand.
CCGCGGCCAAGACGGTGGCCGTCAGCAGCACCAAGAGCCAACTGGGGCACCTGCTGGGAGCCAGCGGCGGCGTGGAACTCGTGGTCACCGCCCTGGCGGTCCACTCGGGCGTGCTGCCCCCGACGATTAACCTCGAGACACCCGACCCCGACTGCGACCTGGATTACATCCCCCACACCGCCCGCGAACACCGTGTGCGGTACGCCATGAGCAACAGCTTTGGCTTTGGTGGGCACAACGCTTCGCTGATTGTGGGCGGCCTGGAGTAGGGCGGGCCTGGAGTACGGCGAGCGTGGAGTAGGGCGAGCGTGGGGCTTGGCCCCGATTTGCCCCTGGGCCCGGCTGAACGCGAGCGACCTGGCCAGCCGACAGGCAGCCCCCGGCATCATCGACCACGAGGGATTCCGCCCGCGAGACCCTTGCGACAGGACACTCGAACCGGCCCGCCGGGCTGGTCGCGTGTTCGATCCGTCCCCCTTGCAGGAAGCCACACCCGTGTCGGCGACCACCAAGATCAGCGACGTCGAGTTGTTTCTGGTCGAGGTTCCCCTGCTGGGGTCGGGGTCGGTGCGAAGCCTGATTGTGCATCTGCTGACCAACGCGGGTGGCGAGGGCTGGGGCGAAGCCCGCTTTCAGGCCTGGACGCCGGGCCAACT